>JBDNIB010000894.1:0-5091 GCA_041688535.1 Prosthecobacter sp. | reverse complement strand
GCGTTATAAGGTTTCGATGTTCTAACTTTCATTTTACTGTTTGTCTGATGTCCTCCTTATCTGTGTTTATCTTGGCGCAATGGCATCTTTTTCACTCTTTGTCCTTGAGATTGAACTGCTGGGCGGCCAGTGGAACAACCGCCCAAGCGAACAGAAGACAGAAACCTGCGCCTTGGATTGGAAACGTGCGTGTCATGAAATTTAAGTTTACTGAGGATTGAAGAACGTAGCAATCCAGTCACGCTCAAATTTATTGAGCAGTGCGGGTTCCGCGTCGCGCCGGAGTCCGACCAGACCGGTCATCAGGCGCTTGCAGTTGTCGCTGGTGGCGACAAAATCGGTCCTCCCGCTGTCTCCATTTAGCGCGATTTGCTCGCCTCCTTGGTATCCATCAATGGTGTGGCTCATGTGATGTCAGCGTTTGCGAAAAGCACGGCAGGACAGGACGAGGACGAGGATCAAGCCACTGATCAGGCCCAGCCACACGCGCCAGTCAGTGGTGCTGGAGGGTGGTTTGATGGCTGTTGATGTGGCACCTGGCGGAGCTTTACCAGACTGTTTCACCACTGGGGGCGGCGAGGATTGGGACGGGGTAATTGCGCTTTTGGCCCCCTTCAATTCCTCCATCGGCGGATAGCCCGGCGGCAGCACCACGCCGGAGTCCGCCAGCTTGCGACGGTAGGTGGCGGCTTCCGCGCTCTTCAACCACCAGTTCTGAACTTGATCAAACCAGCCCGTTGCCGAAGGAGCTGCTGCTTTGATCTCGGCAGCAATTCCTGGTTTGAGGCGCAACAACGTGCTTAATTCTGCTCCTGCCTCATATTTGATGGTTTTGGGTACGCCCAACGTCAGCGGCGGCACCGGTCCGGTCACATCCGGATTACGGTCATCGAAGATGAAACGCCCCAGTTCCACGATGACCTCGTCACTGCCGAGTTGCCCCATGGCGCTGATTCGCAGGTCGCGCCCTGTGCTTGAATCTTTTTGAGTCAGTGATCTCTCGATCCAGTCGCCCACATGCCTGGCATGCTCGGGAATCTGAAGCAGATACGATGCCGCCAGCTTCTCGCGCTCCTGCATCAGCACATAACGTTTTTTCTGCTCCCCCGAGGCTGCCGCCATCATCTCCGGGGTCACCGGCTTAAAGGTGTGATAGAGCAGGTAGTCCGAACCGCGGTAATAGCTCCAGAGCAGATCAAGGTCACGCTCGTTGAATGCCTCCGTGATGGGACTAAAGTCTCCTGTGGCGATCAACTTGCTTGCCTCCCACAGCTTCTGCTGCCGCCAGGCATCGTCACGCATGGCTACAGTTTGAGAGTGCGCCTGTGCCGTCAGAAACAAAAGCGTAAAAACGAATGAGTTGCGGAATGAACACATAGAGTCGGTTATTGAGTGTAGCCTTCAAAAGCAGCGATCCAATCACGCTCACGCTTGTTGAGCTGTTTGGGTTCCTGCGTTCGGCGCAATCCCCCCAAGCCCGACATCAGGCGCTTGCAGTTGTCACTGCTGGGGTCAAATCCATTTCTCAAACCTCCGGCTTCCTGATCCCCATTCGCGTTGTATCCGTCGATGGTGTGGCCCATGTCCCCCAACGCATGCCCGAGCTCGTGGGCTGCCGTAAAGTACACATAAGTTTGCGGCATCGCGAAGGCTCCCATCCAAATGACACGCGGATGGGGCTCAGCACGTCCATTTCTAAAAGACGTCATCGCCTTGCCCGCCCAACCCGCGCAGGGTATTCCGGTGAGTGTTGTTCCATCATCCTCATAGGCAAAGGTATCCATGCCCGCACATCCTACCCAGTAGAAGGTGATGGCGGAGGAGGCGTCTGGCGCGGCCTGCTGCAGAATGCGCTCCTCCTCCTGGGAATACTTGCCCAGGTTGCCCCGCTGGGCGGAGCCCTGCCACACCGTGAATCTGCCATCCCCCGCCTGGCGCCGGTAGCGCGCCTCCAGCCCCACGTCATAAGCCACATCCACCTGCGGTCGGATTTTCACGGTGATATGCACATTGACCTGCGGCACAAAAACAGAATCCAGATAGTTTTTCAACTCCGTCTGGAGCACCTGAGGCGAGGGCATCACCGGGGCGATGATCTGCCCGCCACCCCGGATCAACCCGATGGGCTGGATGGTGATTTCCAAGCTCTTGGGCGACCTGGCATCGAACTTGAGCAACGGGTCCGTGGAGACGGGCGGATTGGCTGAGCCGTCATTGATCCCGACATGCAGAGCGCTGCCTTCGCCCGGTGCCGTGGCCTGATAGGTGGTGGCGAGGGAGCTGCCAGCGCCCGCCACCACGGTCACGTTGCCGCCACTCAGCTTGTAAACGAGCGGATCTTGAAAAACGTTCCAGCCGAGTCCCAAGGTGAGCGGCTCCCCCACCGGCAAAGTGACCCAAGACATGTATCCGTTGGTGTTGTCCAAGGCCAGTTCCGGCGCTGAGGTGCAATAAATCCAGCCCAGATTGTCAATGGTGGTCTTGGATTCGAGCGGTGCTTCCGCACCGTCCAATGTACCCAAGACCACCCAGGAGAGTCCGGTGGTTTTTCCTTTGTCGATGGTCAGCGCATGCATCTTGAGGCCGGAATAGACCGGCGCGGTGTTGTTATAGTTCAGGGATGGCCATGTCTTACGGTAGCCGAAAAAGCGCCGGACAATGTTCCACGGTTGGGGGCCGGATGGGTCGGAAGTCAGCCTCACCCGCGCGTGGGTCATGTGTGCGTGGCCTGCATTACCGCTGCCGTCCGACAGGGGCACCAGGTAGGCCGAGCTTTGTGCAGACGCATACAGCCAAAGATTCCAGCGGTTGTTCGGATCGTTGTCATCCAGTGGCGGAAACTGCATGATGGCCTTCTTGTCCTGCCACACTGGCGTGCGGCCGTGGTCTTCCGCGCCGCTGTGTCCAGCATTGTCAAACCACGACACCCAGCCCGTGGCAGGACCGCCGCCCGTATACCAACTGTCAGACACAACTTTGAGCTGCTGATAAAGATGCATGTCGCGTTCGACCATGCTGTCGTTTTCCCTCTTAGCATCCGCAACGTACGAAGCTCCGCTGGCCGGGTTTGTTCCCTGTGCCAGTTCCTCGCCATCGTTCTGACCATCTGCATCAGAGTCGGCCATGTCAGGTCTTGTTCCATTCAGCCATTCCGCAAGATTGCTCAGGCCGTCGAGGTCAAGGTCCGCTTCCATGTCTTGATCGAGGTTGCCGAACATCTGCATCTCCCACAGGTCGGGGATGCCGTTATGGTTCACGTCTAGCGGCGCGATGTCAAAGGCGAACACGGCTTTCAACTGCCCGAGATTCGCCACGGCATAGTCATCAGCAGCGCTGCCTTGGCTCCAGGGATAGGATGCAGCCGGACGCGCATATCCTCCCGCAAGACGATCATAAAACATCTTCGCCACGCTCTTGAACTGACCCAGCGTGAGCGCGGCATAATCATCCTGCGCGACGCCTGTTGGCGGGGAGGTCCAGGCGTCGATCATGTCATAGATGTCACCACCCACGCCACCGGGTAGCGTGTACTCCATCTCCAACGCGGCTTTTTTGGCGAAGTTCTTGAGCTGGCCGAGGTTCGCCACGGCGTAGTCGTCCGCCTCCACAGTCGGTGTCAGAACACCCTGCGTGCTCCACCATTCCGGCGCGGCGGCCTGCACGCTGTGCAGCATGAGACTGGTGAAGAGCAGCGCGGTGATGGTTTCCCGGAGCAGGTGCCTACGGAAGGTACGGAACACACGGAAAGAAGAGGAAGGGTTCATCACAGCCAGGAGTTGCAGGTTTCAAGTTTTCAAGTTCAGCAGGCACCACACCCGTCTGGGTTGCCGTGCCTTCCGTGTGTTCCGTCGGTCATCACTCAGGGCTGCGGGCCGTGGGTGAACTCGCCCATGCCGATGTCCCCGGCAGGCGTCACGCGCAGTGGGCCTTTGAAGCTGCTGCCCACCGCCGGGTTGGGGTTGAGCTTGATCGTCGCCGTGCTGGGGTTGGCCGGGTCGTAGAGCACCAGGCCGAAGCCGCTGTCCAGCGCCATCACCGGCACGGTGCCTACCGCGTTGGCGGGGTCGGTGCGCCACCAGCCCCACTGTGCCGCGCTGCGCCCGAGTTCTTGCCGCAGCAGGGCCACGTTGCCGCCGTTGATCATGCTGTCGGTGAACTGTAGCGTCAGGCCCGCCGCCGCCGCGTCCCCGCTGAGGCTGCCGAGCGTGAGCACGTTGCCGGGAATGTCTAGGTTCCCAGTCAGCGCGGCCAGATTGTTGCCATTGATGCTGGAGGACGCGCGCGCGCCGCTGCTGCCAGCGGCGTACACCATCACCCCGTTGCCCAGGCGGGTGCCCGCCCGCACGTCGTTGAGCAGGCCGCTGGTGTTCTCCCGCACCGGATCGGTCACGCTGATGCTGCGCCCGCCGCCCGCGCCTGCGGCACCGAGGGTGAGCAACTGCCCGGTGTAATAACCCTGGTAGGTGGCCGCGCCACCGGCCCCAGTGCCCGCGTAGCGCCACAACTGCCCGCCCACCTGGAACGTCGCCGGGGCGTCCGCCGGGGTGCTCAACCCCCATAGCGTGTCGCTGGCGTTGGGTGCCACCGCCAGCAGCGGCACCGGCAGGCTGTTGCTGGTACCAGTTTGAAACAAATGCGTCTGCGTGCTGTAGCGGCCCGTCTGTGTACCGCCGGTCACGTACTGCGTCAGCGTCACCGTGCCGTCGCTGCGGAGTTGCAGCAAACACTGCGCACCCGCGTCCGGCTCCGCATTGCCCAGCGCGCCGGGATTGGTGTAGCAGGCACCGCCCTCTAGCGTGCCGACAAAGCCCAGGATGCCCGCGCCCGTGACCAGCACAGCAGGCGGGAACTCCGGCGGCGGCTCGGCGGCGGCGAGGTGCGGCGTGCCGTCTTCGTCCCCGTCGGTCGCGTTGTTGGTGCCGTCGTCGTTCCAGTCGCTCCACCGGCTGTTGTCAGCGGGGTGGCTGTCGTCCGCAGCATTAAACCCGTCCACATCGAAGTCGTCCCACAGGCTCGCGTTGGTCGGGTGGCTGTCGCTGCCGTTGTCGTAGCCGTCTTCGTCCCAGTCGCTGGGGTTGTCGTCGCCGTCGT
>JBDNIB010000112.1:0-6478 GCA_041688535.1 Prosthecobacter sp. | reverse complement strand
TTGAGGCTGGTTGGCGTCAGGAAGTGCTGGATGAGGTGCATGGCGGACATCTCGACACTTGGGATTACCAATGGGCTTTTGCCAAGCTGGTCGGTGGCGGGCTTAACATTGTTCCCGCCTGCAATTTAATCTCGAACCTCGGCTTTGGGCCAGACGCGACTCACACCACCAATGCCCGCGACCCCCGGGCGGAATTGCCGACTAGGGAGCTGGTTCGACCGCTGTCACATCCTCCTAGCTGCCTGCCTTGGCGGGAGGCTGATCAAGAGTATCTGTCCCGCGTGGTGGGGCTGCCCAAAACAGTCTGGTCTTATGCCGGCCTGCGCCGCTGTGCCCGCACGCTTTTGCGCCGATGAAAAAAGTCTGCCTGATCTCGACAGTGAACCACAATGTCGGTGACGACTTTGTGCGGCAGGGCATTTTGAGCCTGCTGGGGGAGGTGCTGGGAGAAATGGAGATCAGGGTCATGCACAAGCATTTCCCGGCCACGGTGCGCGGTGGTCTTTGGCACCGGGTGGATGCCTGGACGCGCGGCCTGTCGAACCGGTTGTCGTGGCGGGTGCGTTTGTCACGGCTGGTGGATGCCATGCCGCTGAATCCGCGCACGGATCTAGCGCTTTCGAGTGACCTCATCGTGCAGTCGGGCGCGCCCGTTTATTGGAAAAACACCCACTCAAAATGCTCCCAGGCGGAATGGTTTGAACCCATCGTGGTAAAACGCTGGCAGCGGCTGCGGGAACGCGTGCCCCTGCTCAATCTGGCGGCAGGTTCCTGCCAGGCATGGGGCAGTGATGGATCGGAGATTGTCGAGGCCGCTGAATGCAGGGCCTACATTGATCAACTGACCCGCTGCTGCGCCGTGACCACGGTGCGTGATGCGCTGGCGCGGGAGATCGTGGGCCAATGCGGGCATGTGGTGCCGCTGCTGCCCTGCCCATCAATCTTCGCTCCAGGGGCGATGAAGGTGCAACCCAAGGCGGCGGAATATGTGGCGCTCAACTACATGCCAAGCGGTGGACATTATGACCTCGCCGGCCATGGCTCGGGGTTGCGGCAGCGCTGGGAGGAGCTGTTCTGCCGAGAGGTTCGGCAGTTGGCCCGGAGCCACCCGTGCAGGATCATTTGCCATGATCGCAATGAGTATGCGGCAGCCCGGCTGCTGCTGCCGGAAATTCCCCGTTTTTTCAGCCCTCAGTGGCAGGACTACCTGGACGCCTATTCACGCTGTCGCTTCGCGGTGGTCAATCGTGTGCATGGAGCCATTGTCGCCTCCGCAATGGGGAAGCCGGTGTTGCTGACGGGCAATGACTCACGTCTGCTCACTGCTGCCGAAGTGCCGGGCATCACCATCCTGCCGGTGTCTGCGGCGGCGGCTGATTTCAAGATGCGCCTGGCAGAGCTAAGTTCCGCCAGTCCCGGCGCCGTCCCCGTTGCATTCATCGAGAATACCCGGTTGAGCTATTTGAACTTGTTACGATCCGCTTTGATCCCATGATGCGCTGGCTGCGACACCTCCTTTACCTGCTAACGCTGGCGGCTTTTCGGCTGACGCCTCGGCGCAAGCGGCGTGGCTATCGTCTGACAATCCTCAAACTCGACCGCCTCGGCGATGCCGTGCTCTCGCTCGGTGCGGTGCGCCTGCTAATAAAAGAGTTTGGGGATCAAGCAACATTACTCATCGTCTCCCCCGTGGCGGAGCCGTTGTTTCGGCGTGAGTTCCCAACGGTTGAGCTGCTGGTGATTCCGCCGTTTTGTGCGCGGTTTTGGCCCGATTTTGTGCTGACCATGGTTCGCCATGCCGCAGTTTTGCGTGCCATTTCGACGGATCGTCTGGTGTGTCTTCGGCACCAGCCATCCGACTATCTGCATGCCATTGCACGGATGACGGAGGCCAAGAGCGTGCATGCTTGCAAGTGGGTGAAACCATGGGAGCGGGTTTGTCTGACTTTTCCAAGGTGCAGGCCGATTCCATATCCAGAGCGCGCGACGGATGATTGTCTGGAGTTAGCGGCGCATCGACTTGTGGTGGCGAGCGTTCTGGGCAGGCCCGTCGGGCTGGATGAAGTGCGGCCATTCTTGGCCGCCGATTCCCTGGACACAAACGGCTCATTGCTGGTGTGTCCGGCTGCGGGCAGTGAGATTCGTCAATACCCGCCGCCACAGTTGGCGGCAGCGATTGGATTGTTTCTGCAATCCGTGCCCAGTATTTCCGTGAGGTTTTGTCTGCCGCCAGAAATGAGCCGACAGCCGTGGGAACAGGCGTTGAGAGAAGCCGGGATTGTACGGGTTACATGGCATCATCCCGAAGGTGTCAATGAGTTGATCCAAGCCATGGGCGAAGCTCGCTTGGTCCTAGCGCCGGATTCAGCATCCGCTCATCTGGCCACTGCCTTGAATAAACCCGGCGTCTTCCTGCTCGGTGGCGGGCATTTTGGCATGTTTGCCCCCTGGCGAAGAAGCCCGCAGCAGGTTTGGTTGAATCACCAGTTAGATTGCTACCAATGCCGCTGGAACTGCATCCAATCGGAGCCGTTTTGCATCACGCACATTCAACCGGTCACCATCGCAGACGCCTTGCTGGGTGTTTACCAAGCTTCAACGCAGAGCTGCTGACGGTTTTATAGCAAAGAAGCAGTCGGCATAGCTATCGTTGGTGGTCAGCAACACGGGCCTCTCATAGTGGTTTTCGAGCAGGTTCTGAACTGCCGCCAAATTTTCGTGACGCACTTCGACACAAATGGCCCGAGGAAGAAAGCGCGTTAAATCCAGTCCACGCAGAGCAGCGACTTCGAAGCCTTCCACATCCAGACTGAGCAGGTCGAAATCGGATGGCGTGGCAGTTTCCGCCAGCACATCGGTCAAAGTGCGCACGGGTGCTTCGACGAATTGTTCCAATGGCGGCAGGCCTTGCTCTATAAGACCGTTACTGGCGCGTGCATGTTCCGTGACACCATCCGCCAAAGCACCGCAGACCATGGTCATAAGGCCAGCATGGCGCAAGCGGACGGTGCTGCCAACATCTGCGGGAGCGCCAAGAGCACAGATGACCACGGTCGATTCTTTGCGGCGCTTCCGGCAGCGCTCCGCGAGCTGTGGCAGCGGTTCAATCAACACGCCGCGCCAGCCCTTCAACCGGGCGAAGTAATACGTGTTGCTCTGCTGAAAGCCATCGTAGGCGCCAGCTTCAACAAACCAGCCGCCATGCTTTGGCAACAGAGCTTCGAGTTTAAGGTCCAATTGATTGAGGGACGGACGTGACAAATAGGCGACACCAAAAAACTCTAAAATCGGCCTGAGCAAGTTCAGCAGCCGATCCCGTCGAGAGAAAATGGTTCTGTATGGAAGCGCTTCCACGTTCAAATCTCCTGCTCCAAGTTTCCGTAGGTCTCGTTCGGCCAGCGGCTGCCCAAATGCGGCAGGGCACATTGGCCGCGCACAAAGATGGACGTACACCAAGTGTAGTCATTGACCGGCCCGAAGCCGTGAAAGTCGATCTGCATCATCTCCTGAGTTCGCAACCACTCACAGAGGCGAGGTTGCCAGTCTGAATTGTCCAGGATGAGCAAGCCACCACGGGCTAGAAATAGCAGGGCCGCCTGGGCGCACTCGAATCGCAGCAAACCATCAATGACGATGACCTCATAGGTTTTGCCCTGTTGCAGGGGCTCCTGTATGTAATCCGCCCCCGCAACCGGACCGATCACCCGCAGATTCGCCGGGGCCTTGCTTTTGATCTTCTGCGCCCACTCGGCACGGGCTTCCACCGCAACGACGGACCGTGCCCGCTCAGCCCACCACAAGGAGCTTTGACCCGCGCCATATTCGAGCACGTTGGCCTTGGAAAAATCTAGGCGAGAAAGATAATCGAGCGCCGGGCAGGTGATCCATGGGACCGGTTTCCCGCTGGCGTCCACCGGCTCGCCGGTCTTGATGCATTGCCATAGCGCACGTCGCACCATCAACGTCTGCATGACTCGCACGGCCTTGCCCGCACGCGGAAAAAAATGATGGATGGCGCGTTTAATGAGATGCATCTTCGAACCAATCCCTGCTTGCACCGTGGCTGGCAACCTTCAATCTGAATCAGATGGTGATCGCGTCAGCCCAAGTCAGCCTACCCAACGACACCTGGATTGTCATTCCAGTCCATAATCGCAGGGCGACAACCGCGCGCTGTCTTGCCCATCTGGGGGCTTCCGGGATTCGTTCTCTGGCGCGGGTGCTGGTGGTGGAGGATGGCAGTTCGGACGGGACCCGCGCGATGCTGCGCTGCGAGTTTCCGTGGGTGCAGGTGCTCGAGGGTGATGGTCAGTTGTGGTGGAGCGGAGCCATCCGTCTGGGAATGGCAACTGCCATCAAGAGCGGCGCGACCTGTATCGTGTGGCTGAATGATGACACGCTGCCGCAGCCGGGCAGTCTTGAGCGATTGATTCACCTGTCCGCCGCGCAGTCGGGCATCTGTGGGGGCGTCAGCAGAACGTCGGACGCTGCGTTTACCTACTCAGGCGGAATGATGCGCCGCCGCTGGCCTCAGCACTTGACGGTTGTCCCAAATCCGCCATCTGGCGTCCTGCCGGTAGAGTGGCTGCATGGTAACATGGTCGCCATTCCTGCGGTGGTCTGGCAGCGCATCGGACTCCCCGAATCGCGCTGGATGAAACAGAACTTCGCCGACATCGAATTCACCCTGCGGGCTCACCGCGCCGGCATTCCGGTGCTGCTAGTTCCGGCTGCCGAGGGAACGGCCGACCGCAATGATTCCGCCTCCTACTGGTCATGGGCTGATCCGCGCCTCTCCTGGCGGGATGTGCTGCGTGGTTTTGGCAGTCCAAAGGTCTGGTGGTATGCCCCCGGGTTGGTTTATTTCAAGCTTACTACGAGTGGAACCCGCGGCGGTTTGGACTGCCTGTGGGTCTTCGCCAAGGCGCTGCTGCTGGGTGTGTACCAATGTATTCCCAACCGCTGGTTGACACCAAACATCAAAAAGACCAATGGCTAGATTTGAATGAACGATGTGTCACACCCGCAACCCCATGACTCCAAGGATCGGCAATGGGTGGTCTTTGGTCCCGATTGGGGGCGGCATCCATGCAGCACGCATCATCTCTTCAGCGAGCTATTGGCTGCTGATCCGGTCCTCTGGGTGGAAACCGTCGGCTTGCGACCGCCCCGCTGGAACCTGCGGGATCTCTGGCGCTGCTGGCAAAAAATCATGGACTACTGCTCGGGGCGCCGCCGCCGTGTCGCGTCGGTGCAGTCTAGGCTCACGGTGGTGTGTCCGCTGACATTGCCGTTCACGCAGTATCATTGGGCGCGGCGCTTCAATTTTTGGCAGATTCACCGCTGCGTCACCCGTGCCTGCCGCCGACTTGGGTTCAAGGATTTCGCTCTAGTCGTGACCGTGCCCAGCCAATGCGATGTCGTTGGCCGACTGGGGGAGCGACTGTCTATGTACTACTGCTGCGACAACTATGCCCTGTGGCCGGGCATGAACGCCCGGCATGTACAGTGCATGGAACAGGAACTGACCGAACGTGTGGATGCCATCGCGGTGGTCTCGGAGCCATTGAGCGGGCGGTTCAAATCATGCGGCAAGCCGGTGCTGGTGCTGACCCAAGGCGTGGACGCGGCGCATTTCACCCCGTCATTGAGACTCGAAAAAAACAGTCGGTTTGAGATCGTGTATTTTGGCATGATCGATGAACGACTGGATGTGGAACTGCTGATCGAAATCTCGCAGCGACTGCCGGAGGCCTGGATCCGCCTCATTGGTCCGGTCGTCATTGATCCCGGTAGGCTGCGTGAACTGCCCAATGTGAAGCTGGAGCCGCAGGTGCCGTTTGCCGATTTGCCGACAGCCCTGACCGATGCCGATCTGTTCATTTTGCCCTTCCAGTTGAATGAGCTCTCGATGAGCTGCAGCCCGTTGAAGCTCAAGGAGTATCTAGCCTGCGGTCGTCCGGTGGTGGCGACGGCGGTGCCTGAAGCCCTTCGGCTTGCACCGCTCGTCCATGTCGCCAAGGACCGGGCGGCCTTTTGTGATGCTGTGGCAACTGCGATGGCAGGCCGACTGCCGTTCGACAGCGCAGCCGTGAAATCAATGATCGCCCAAGAAGGGTGGAACGCCAAGGCGCAGGAGTTCACACGGTTTGTCGAGTCGCTGGAGCCAAGGGATTGATGCGGGGTTTGCTGGTCTTGCCCACCTCTCACCCCCCTGCGGCACGCTCATACACCCGCAGGCCGCCTAGTTTCGCGGGGCCGCGTTGGACGGGTTCTTCAAACGCAAGCTGCCAGCGCTGGTCCCCCGACTGCATGGCGCTGAGGAGCAGTTGATGGTGCGGCAGACGTTTCTCTTCTGGCACGGCCATATCCACGAACACATGGCGGACTTTCAGCTGGTCGAGGTGAGCGAGCAAATCAGGCACAGTCTGAAACGCCAAAACGTAGCCGCGCCCCATCCAGTCGCTGGTGGAGAGTT
>JBDNIB010000893.1:0-8144 GCA_041688535.1 Prosthecobacter sp. | reverse complement strand
GGCACTCCGCCTGCATGAAGGAGCGGAAGTTGCGCAGGCGGATGTGATCGATGTGAGCCATGGCGGATCATTGGCGGAGATGCCTTGAGGTTTCAAGCCGCAGACAGCCTGATGTGCTGAGAGCGGCATGAATGAATAAGGCACCCACAGAGCGGTGCAGCAGTTGTGACGTGTTACTCCTCCGCCTTCGGCTCCGGCAGGAGGAAGCCGAGCGCGAAGCTGATGACGACGATGCAGGAGGCGACGATGCCGGCGGCTTTGGCGACGTGCATGGGCAGCAGCGGACCGCTGCCGGCGAGCATGGGGGCGACGACATTCGCAGTGACGAAGGCCATGCTGGTGCCGATCATGCGACCGCCGACATTGGTGGCGAAGCTGCCGCCGGTGCCACGCAGATGCATGGGGAAGACTTTGGGCAGGTATTCACCAAAATAACTGAACTGAGCGACGGTGAGCAGGCCGCAGACGGCGTAGGCCCAGAGGAAGGCGCTGCCGCCCTGCTCGAAGAAGTAGAAGTAGGTCAGCGGCAGCATGATGAGCGCGGGAATCTGGAAGACCTTCAGCAAGGCCACGCGGCTGATGCCGACGATGAGCAGGATGGCGAGCGAGATCCGCCCGACGAGGCCACCCATCTCCTGATAGAACTGCACGGTGTTGGCCATCTTCTTCACTTCGTCGATCAGCGGCTTCTGCTGGCCGAAGTTCGCTTTGATCTGGGTGATGAGCTCTTTGCGGGCGGGGTCGTCGGCTTTGAGCGCGTTGAGTTGCACGTTGAGTGCTTCACCGGCATTGCGCAGCGGTGCGAGGGCCTTGGATTCCTCCTTCAACTCGGGCAGGCCGGGGGTGACTCGGGCGACGGTGACCTGCAGCGCACCAAAGGCGATACCATAGGCGCAGGCGGAGAGCGCGGCGGTGGTGAGCGTGATGCGGCGCAGCTCGGGGGAGAAGAGCGCGGCGAAGCTGGGTCGCTTCAGCGTGCCGGCGGCTTTCTTGTCCTTCCAGACTTTCGACTCCGGCACAAAGGGCAGCAGCAGCGCGATGGGGAGCGCAGGCAGGATGCCGGTCATGAGCAGGTAGCGCCAGGAGGCGGGCGCATCCGAGCCGAGGCCGAAGGGCAGGCCGATGTGCGGGAAGTCGGCGCTGTGCTTCTGGATCCACACGCTGACGACGGTGACGAGGATGCCGCCGACGGAGGCGAAGGCCTGCGTGATGCCCATCCACTTTTCTTTTTGCTTCTTGTCTTCGAACACTTCCGCCAGCCAGGTGATGGCGGCGACGAACTCGACGCAGACGCCGATGAAGGTGGTGCTGCGGAAGAAGACGAACATCTCAATGGAGGTCGAGTAGGCGGCGCAGAAGGGCGAGAACGAGTAGAGGAAGATGCTGGCGGCCATGATGCGCTTGCGGCCGAAGCGGTCCACCAGCCAGCCACCGAGCAGGCCGAACACGCCGCCGCAGAGCGCCGCGATCCACAGCAGGCGGCCGACCCAGCTCGTGACGATGGGATTGTTCATCGGCAGGTTCAGCAGCTCTGAGATGGCCGGCGCGGCGACCAGCGGGGTCATCAGCAGCTCATAGGTGTCAAAGAGGAAGCCGATGCTGGCGATGACGATGATCAACCAATGTGTGCTGGTGAGTTTAGGTGCGGGAGTGGACATGGCGGCGCGATGCTGTCAGGAGTTGGGAGGCAAGTCAACGCGCAGGATGCGCGGAATCCTACAGGCCGCTGGCCAAGCGCGGCGTAAGCACGCGCTGTCGACCCGCAGCGCCTCACGGCAGGCACATGGATACACCACGTCGTCAGGCTTGCGGATTTTCCCACCGATTCAGGGCAACCACCGATTTCTTCAATCGGTGGCACCATTCAAGGAACTCACAAAAACTTGATGACGCGAAGCAAAGCACAGACAAAAATCTCGCCGCCGTGCGTCCTGTCCATGAAACTGCCGCCTGCATGCCCGCCTCCCCGCCACTGCCCGAACTCTCATGCTCCGCCGCCTTTTAAATCATCGTGCCACCCGCGTCATGCTGTGGCTGTTGGTCACTCTCGTCACCCTCATCGCGCTACTGTTTGTCTGGACGAACTGGAGCGGCAAACGCCGCTGGGCCGCAACGCAGGCGCTGCTCGAACGCGAGGGGGAAACGCTCGATTTCCGCCAACTGCTGCCGCCCACTCCGCCCGAGGCGGAAAACCTGCTCGCCATCGAGCCGTTACATGGCATCGCCGGGATGAAGGACAAAGGCGAGCAGGATGCCAGGCAGAAGGCGTTGGGGGCGATGGCATGGGCCGGACGCCCTCCCAAGGCCAACGGTGTCGCGTTGGGTGAAGCGACTGATTTTACAGACTGGGTGACGTTTTTGCGCGAATCGCAGTTCCTCAGCCTGCCAGCAGACTCCACCACGCCAGGACGTGACGTGCTGGCCGCGCTGGACACGAAGTTTCCACTGCTCAGGCAGCTCGCGGAGGATTCCCGGCGGGCGCAGGCCATGTTCACACCGGGACTGCGGGAACGCGAGATGCCGAGGCTTTTGTCCGCGCTGTCGCTAGCCCATTATACGGCGGCACAGAATGTGTCCCGGTTGCTGAATCTGCGCGCATGGGCCGCGATTGAGGCCAAAGACGGCGTCGAGGCATCCTGCAGCATCCTCGCCGCCAGCCGGATGGCGCGTGCCTGCGCGCAGGAGCCGCTGTTGATTGGGTTTTTGGTGGGAAACTCACAGCAGTCCGCGCTGCTGGAACCCCTCCAGGCAGGGCTGCGCGAACGCGTTTTCTCCGCAGAGTCCCTGCGAACTTTTCCGCCTCCCGTTTCGTCTTCAGCGCCCGATGCTGCGCGAACGCGTTTTCTCCGCAGAGTCCCTGCGGGAGTTACAAGATGCGCTGGAGGAGGATGGGGCCGATCACACGTTATTGCAGGCCATGCGTGGTGAGCTGGTGGCAGGCGTCAATGCCCTACAGTTCCTGGAAGACGCCGCCGCCGGACGGGGAAATGCCGGCCAAGAGTTTCAAGACGCCCTAGCTGGCAGCGACATCGTCCTCCGACCTGTGTATCTGCGAGCGTTACCCCATGGTCTCATCAGCCATTGGAAATGCACGGTGATCGAGGTGGAAATGCGGCATCTGCTCCAGCCTCTAAAAACCGGCGGCATCCGCGCGGCATTCCAGGCGGGCGATGCCCTGGAGCGCGAGATTCAAGAGAAGAGCAACCTGCTGCTGCACCCGGATTACATCATGGCGCGCATGATTGTGCCTGCCATCGCCAGCGCCAGCCGTTCAGCGCTTGGAACCCAGGCGCGGCTGCGCCAAGCACAAACAGCGCTGGCGCTGGAGCGACACGCCGCCAAACATGACCGGTATCCGGCAGGATTGGCGGAGCTGGTGCCCGAATTTTTGAGCGCCATCCCCGAAGATCCCTGTGACGGGAGGCCCATGCGCTATCGCAGGAATCAAAACGGTCGTTACCTGCTATGGTCCGTGGGTTTCGACGGTTTGGATGATCAAGGTAAAATCAATGCTGACAAGGGGGAGGCATCCAAATTGTACAGACCTCAGTACCTCGGCGACTGGGCCTGGCAGTATGAGCCGGTGATTCCGTAATGGCCCCGGCCACAGCAAAAGAGTGGACAGACGGGCGGTTCCCTCCTTCAATCACGCCGCGATCCATGACGGCACGCAAGCAATCCAAGGCGGGACGGCGGCAGGCAGGCTCAGCAGCCGCGCCTGCCTCAGGCATCGGCACGGTTCCCGCCGAGCGGGTCTTTGAGCATGCGGATGTCGTGTTGTTCTGCCTCGCGGTGGAGCCGCGCGGGGTGTTCCGCTTCCTGGCGGTCAACCGCGCCTTTTTACGGTCCACCGGCCTGAACAAGAGCCAGGTGGTGGGGAAACGCATGCAGGAGGTCGTGCCGCATGCCTCGCAGGACATGGTGCTGAAGAATTACCGGCGGGCGGTCCGCGGCAGGAAGACCGTGAAATGGATCGCCTGTAGCCAGTATGCCATCGGCCTGAAGCACGGGGAGGTTTCCATCACGCCGGTTCTCGATACCCGTGGCAAGGTGGTGCAACTGGCCGGCATGGTGCATGACATCACCACCCGCATGGAGACGGAGACCGCGCTACGCGAGAGCGAGGAACGTTACCGCCTACTGGCGGACCACACCGACAACATTGTCTCGTTGATGGACACCCACGGGAACTCCTTGTACATCAGCCCCTCCTTCTTCCGCAAAACCGGCTGGACGCAGAAAGATCTCCAACGTCGGAACTGGCGCACCCGCGTGCATCCTGCTGATCTCTCATTGGTCGAGCACGCACGTAATGCCAACCTGGCCGGTAAGGCCACGGAGATCGAGTACCGCATGCTCTGCCGTGATGGCTCCGAGCTCTGGATGGAGACCAAATGCAAGCCGATCCAGGACGCGTCCGGCAATGCCTGGCGGATGGTGGTGTGGTCGCATGACATCACCCGCTACAAACTGGCGGAGGAGCGGATCAAACAGGAACAGGAGTTCAACCAGGTACTGGTCAACCATGCCTCCATGCTGCTGGTGATCTTGGATGCCAAGGCACGCATTCTGCATGTGAATGAGACGACCGCAGCAGGCCTGGGACGACGGCGGGAGGCGCTGCTGGGGCTCACGCCCTGGGAAATCGGGCTGATGGATGATCAGGAAATCGAACGGTCTAAAAAGCGCTTCCGCAATCTCCTCCGTGGCGGAGCTACTGCCCCGGTCGAGGTGCGTCTCCGCACCAAGGGAGGCGAGCATCGCAACGTGGAGCTGCGCACCACCGCCACCCGAAAGACGGATGGCAGCATCGACCGCGTGATCGTCGTCGCCACCGACCTGACTGAACGCCTGCGGCTGCAGCAGGAGGTGCTGCGAGTTTCCGAGCAGGAGCATGCGCGCATTGGCAGCGACCTGCACGATGGCGTGGGGCAGACGATGACCGGAGTCGCCTCGCTAGTGGACGCGCTGGAGGAAGAGCTGGATGGCGAGGCGCAAAAAAGCGCCCACCGCATCCGGCAACTGTTGCAGGAGGCGATTCAGGATGTGCGACGCCTGTCGCATGGCCTCTCGCCAGCGGCGGTGCGGCATCGTGAGCTTGGCGGCGCGCTGCAACTGCTCGCCGAAACCATCCGCACCAATTTCCGCACGGACTGCGCCTGCCAGATCGCTGGCGACATCGACCTCGCCGATCCTGACAAGCAGATGCATCTCTTCCGCATCGCCCAAGAGGCGGTCAACAATGCGCTGCGCCACAGCAAGCCCAAGCAGATGAAACTGAGCCTACGACGCCACGGCAAAGGCACCTGTGAGCTGAAGATCGAAAACAACGGCAGAGGCATGGCCAAAGACCAGCATGGCAGCGACGGCATCGGCCTGCGGGTGATGGAGTACCGCGCCAACCTCATCGGCGGCAGCCTGCAGGTGCAAAACGGCCGGCGTGGCGGGGTCGCTGTCACCTGTCGGTTCCCTTGTCAGGGCTGAAACATTGGCAACAACGACCGTTTGGGCGCGTTGCCATTGAATGCTCTGCCGCCTCGTCTTTTTTCTCGGTCTCTTCGCCCTGTACTCTCCGCTCCCAGCCACTGCGGCGCAGCCGAACGTGCTGCTCATCATCACCGATGACCAGGGCTACGGCGATTTCTCGATCCACGGCAATGAGCATCTACAAACGCCGCACATCGACAAGCTCGGCCGCTCAGGCGTGCAGTTTGAGCGTTTCTATGTGAACTCGTTCTGCGCACCGACGCGGGCGGCGCTGCTCACGGGGCGCTGGCCGCTGCGCACGGGTTGCCACGGCGTCACGCATAACCGCGAGGCCATCCGACCTTCGGAAGTGACGATGGCGGAGGTGCTGAAGAGCGTGGGCTACCGCAGCGCCTGCATCGGCAAATGGCACAATGGCGAGCAGTTTCCCTTCACGCCCGCCGGGCAGGGCTTTGACGACGTGTTCGGCTTCAACAACGGCCACTGGAACAATTATTTCGACGCCACGCTGCTGCGCGGCACGAAGCATGAGGCCACCAAGGGTTACATCAGCGATGTGCTGACCGATGAGGCGATGAAGTTCATCCACACCAATCAGAAGCAGCCGTTTTTCTGCTACCTCGCCTACAACGCACCTCATTCGCCCTATCAGGTGCCGGGCCAGTACTTCGACAAGTTCAAGGCGAAGGGATTCGACGACAGTGTTTCCGCGTTCTACGGCATGTGTTAGAACATTGATGACAACGTGGGCCGCCTGCTCGCGCAGCTTGATGAATTGCAGCTCGCCGAAAACACGATCGTGCTTTTCATGACCGACAACGGTGGCACTGCGGGCGTGAATATCTACAACGCCGGCATGCGCGGCGGCAAGGTCAGCGTGCATGAAGGCGGCTCACGCGTGCCGCTGTTCATGCGCTGGCCTGCGGCCAAGTGGCAGCCGCATATGGCGAAGCCCATCGTCTCGCACATTGATCTGCTGCCCACGCTGATAGATCTCTGCGGCGTGAAAGCGCTCGCAGGCCCGAAACTCGACGGCAGCAGCCTGCGACCGCTGCTTGAAGGAAAGGCGGATACCTGGCCGGAGCGCACGCTCTTCACGCACAATCCCATCGACGAAACGAACAAGTTCCCCGGTGCCGTGCGGACGCAGACGCATCGGCTGGTGCGCGAGATCAAAGGCCCCGCTGGCGGCTCCAAGGCGAAGGCGAACGACGCCAGCGCGACACCGTGGCAGCTCTACGACATGGTAGCCGATCCCGGCCAGAAGACCGACATCGCCGCCGCGAATCACGATCTCGTGAAGCAACTCAGCGCCAAATACGATGCGTGGTTCGCTGACATCTCCAGCGAAGGCTTGCAGCGTTTCGCATTGCCCGTCGGCCACCCGGAACAGAACCCCGTCGAGCTGCATGCCCCGCAGGCCTACTACGACAAGCCTTTGAACTTCGCCAGCGGCCCAGGCTTCGCGAATGACTGGCTGACGAACTGGACGGATGCGGCGGCGAAGGTGTCGTTCGAAATCAATGTCACCACGGCTGGCGAATACGCGATCGAGATCGCCTACGACTGCCCGGCGGAAGACGCAGGGTCCAAGATTCGCCTCAGCGTCGATGACGCCGCCAAGGAAGCCGTTGTCGCCGCCGCACCGATCCATGACATTCCCCTTCCCCATCGCGATGAGGCTGGCAAAGAGCGCTACCGCAATCGCGAGTGGGCCACGTTGAAGTTCGGCACGTTCACACTGCCGCAGGGGGCGGTACGGCTCACGCTCGAAGCCCTGTCGATGCCCGGCACGCAGGTGATGGACTTGAAGCACGTGAAGCTGAACCGCGTGAAATAGGCCGGTGGGCGATTTGCGGTCACATCTGGCGAAAGCATGCTGCGTGCGGCACGTTTTCACCCTTCCTATGATCCGTTCATTTCTCGCTCTCACGCTCCTTTCGTCATTCGCCATCCCGCATTCGTCCTTTTCGGTGCAGCCGAACCTGATCTGGATCATGGCCGACGACCTCGGCTACGCTGATCTCGGCTGTTACGGCCAGAAGGTCATCACCACGCCGAACATCGACCGCCTGGCGGCGGAGGGCATGCGCTTCACGCATTTCTACGCCGGTGCCACAGTCTGCGCTCCTTCCCGCAGCGTGCTGATGACGGGGCTGCATCACGGTCACACACGAGTGCGGGGCAATTCAGGCAAGACCAACCCGGCAGCACAGGCCCTGCAACAGGGCGATGTCACCGTGCCGAGCATGTTGAAAAAAGCCGGTTATAAGACCGCGTTGATCGGTAAATGGGGCCTGGGTGACATCGGCGCGGCGGAAAGTGGACTGCCGCGCAAGCATGGCTTCGACTACTTCTATGGCTACCTGAACCAAGGCCACGCGCACAATCACTTCCCCGATTTCCTTTGGCGCAACGAGACCAAGGAGGGTCTCTCGAACGTCGTGGTTCACACCGGCGACAGTGGCGCGGGCTATGCGACGGAGGCGATCCACTATGCGGACGATCTCTTCGCCGATGACGCGCTGAAATTCGTCACGGAGAACAAGGCCGCGCCTTTTTTTCTCTACTGGGCCATGGTCATCCCTCATGCGATCAATGAGAGCGCCCGCGAGCTGGGTGATGGCGCGCATGTGCCCGACTACGGCCCCTACGAG
>JBDNIB010000892.1:0-4035 GCA_041688535.1 Prosthecobacter sp. | reverse complement strand
TCGTCGGACTGATGCGCGTTAGTAAAACCGATGCGTTGCAGCCATTTCACCGATTTGAAGCCATACGCCTCTGGCACAATCACCCGCACCGGGCCGCCGCGTTCGCCGGTGAGGAACTCGCCGTTGAGTTTGTAGCACAGCAGCACCGGCAGCTCACCGGGTGGATCTTCAAAGACGCGATTGATCGGCAGGTAGCATTTGAAAATCTGCTTCGGGTCTTCGTTGTGATGGCCGTGATACCAGACATGGCGCAGGTTTTCCACCGGCCCGCAGTGCCAGAGCACGTCACGCAGTGGCACACCTTCCCACAAGCCCTGACCGAGCGGGTCGGCGAGGTTGTTGCAGGTGATGACCTTCAAATAACTGACGGCTTTCGTCTTGGCGATCTCCATCAGCTTGTCGAAGGTGAGCGCGGTGCCATCGCTGCGCAGCATGGGCCGATCGATCTTTGAATTGCTGGCCGGATCGGCAATGATTTCGAGCTGCCACGTCTCGCGCAGCATGCCGATCTCGCGCTGTTTTTCGATGGGTAGCTTGTAGGGCAGCGGATTGCCGCGCTCGACGTTGTAAAAATCACCCGACGGCGTGATGCAGCAGCCGCCTTCCTCGCACACCGGGCCGGCCTTTTTCCCGGCAGCCTGTGTTTCTGCCCGCGTGAGCATCGCAGCACCTGCGCTGCCGAGTTTGAACAGATCGCGACGGGAAATGGCTTTCGGCTTCATGGCGACTCTAAACGTTCGCCCGCAGCTTCACTTTGCTTTGAAGAAGCCGCGTTGTTTATCGCTGATCGGCAGTTCGAGCCGTTCCATCACCTTGAGCATGTCTTCCCAGACTTGACGTTTGGCTAGAATACCATCGCCCATCTTCTCCTCACGCAGCAGATAGGATGGATGGTAAGTCACCATCGTGGGAATGCCGCTGGTGGTGTGAAAACGGCCACGCAGACCGCCCACACTGCCCGGAATGCCGAGTCCCTCGGCTGCGGTGGCTCCGAGCACCACAATCACCTGCGGTTTGATGAGATCGATCTCAGTGAGCACGAGGGATAGGCAGGCGCGCATCTCCGTCGAGGTCGGACTGCGATTGCCGCTGCCCTGGTCGTCCACCGCCGGGCGAAATTTGCAGATGTTGGTGAGGTACACCTGCGGGCGGTCGAGCCCCATCGCCTTGATGATGCCCGTGAGTTTTTGCCCAGCCAGTCCGACAAACGGCTCACGCAGCTTTTCCTCCTCTGCGCCCGGTGCCTCGCCAATGAACATCAAACGCGCCTGCGGATCGCCCACCGCGAAGACCATCGTCTGTCGCAGGTTCGCCATCGCGCGCGCAGGCTCCCACGTCTCCGCCAACACCCGCAGCGCGGCGAGTTTTTCCTCGCGCGTATCGCCAGCGACTTCGATCAGCTCCACCTTCTGCTTTTCCGCCGGTGGATTCTCCAGGATGGCACGGGCCGCAGGCGCGGACTCGACCGCCAACGACCGCACCGGCTCCGGCAACTCGCGCACCGCAGGCTTGCGGCCCAGTCCCTGCGCCGTCTCCAAAATTCCCGGCCGCAGCGCCACATGCGTCACGCCACGAAGCTGGCGCTGCTGAAGGTGCTGTTGAAGAAGGTTCGAGGCGGCGGACATGTGGGGGGAAAAATGACGAATGCAGAATGCCGAATGCCGAATGAATGTCGAATGCGGAAATGCTTTGGCCTGCTCTTTGGCCATGCTCTGAGGTGCGCATCATTTGCCAGTCTCTCGACGTGCCGCGCAACAGTGACGATTTGATCAAGCGGTCATTATCCAATGTCACCCGCAATGTAGGAGGTAGATCCATATCAGGGTGAACCAAATGAAAACGATCAGCAAAGTGAGTGGCCTGAAAACATCACCATTCCAGATAAAGAAAACCGGCAGGCAAACAAACGTCGCAACCGGCCAGCCAACAATGAGCAGGAGCAAGCTCCATGTGATGGGAGTGACAATGTGACGTGGAGTGTCATGACCTGCGTCATCCGGTGGGTTTTGTTATCTATTTCTCCTCGCCTGGCACAGGGGCTTTGAAAATCTGCGTTAGCGTCAAACCCGCTCCGCCTAGTTTCGCAATGGTGGTTTCCGCCTGTGGGCCGGGGTGGAGCCGACGGAGCGATTTCGCGATGAACGGGTGATCCTCCGGCATGTAGGGACCACGCCGGACGATGTAAATCTGCCGCGCCACGAGCGCCAGATCGTCCACCTCGGCAAGTTGGAGAATCTCAGATATTTTCAGCAAATCTTCCGGTTCCATCACCTGCTTGATGTCTTGGAGCGAAGGTTGCCAGAGTTCGGGCAGCTGAGTGAGCATCTCCATCATGCCTGGAATGTCTTTGTTGATGCCTTGCCATGCGTGAAACTGAAATGGCTGGATCTTCCTGCTTTGTGCGAACGCTTGCACGACCTGCTCGGTATCCCCTTTGTCACGAATACGCAGGGTTGTGCCACGTTCATAGGCGGCCCAGCCGTTCAGCGGCCACAGACGCAACGCAGCGTCATACTTTTCGAGCGCACCGGCAAAATCATTCTTGTCATGCAACTCGACGCCCTCCTTCACCAGCTTATGCGAGTGGGCCATGAATGCTCCACAATGCCGCATGATGCTGATGATGATCTTCTGGGTGCTTTCGTCCAGATCATTGCGATGCAACGTCAGCCGCAGAACGGTCTGGGCACGATCTGCGTCTCCCGCCGCCAACAACACCCCTGAATGCAGCATGGCGAGTCCTGGATCACCCGGAACGACCTCGTAGTACATCTGCCAAAAGTTCGCGTTGTGATGGACCAGCTTGCGACTGTCGAGTTTGCGCCAAGAATCGTCAGGCTTGTTTTTGTCGAGTTCGTTGAGGGCCTTGCCCTCCTTCAACATCCAGCCGTGGATGCCTGGAAAACTTGCCTCGTCGCGGGACTTGAGATTCTCCTGCATCAACTGCACCACCACCACACCAGTGACGCGTGCCGCTGACATTTCAGAAGAGTCTGTTTGCGCACTCAGGTGACCGAGAAGGCAAAACGACAGAAGCAAGTTGGGCCAAATCAACGTTTTCATGCTGCACGGTAATCGAGCCACATTTGTTTCTGAAAGCACCTTTTGCTTTGAACGTAAAAAAGCGGCTGGGGATGCCAGCCGCCTTTGAAAGTTGACCAGTTGCGGAGCAACTCGGCTACTTTAGCCAATCACTTCGGGCCAATCCGTGTGGAACATCTCGCCTTCGGGCTTGTCGGTGCGCTCGTAGGTGTGGGCGCCGAAGAAGTCGCGCTGGGCCTGGAGCAGGTTCGCGGGGAGGCGGGCGGCGCGGTAGCTGTCGTAGTAGCCAAGGCTGGCGCTGAACGCCGGAACCGGGATGCCATTCAGGCAGGCGAGGCTGACGACTTCGCGCCAGTTCTGCTGGGTCTGGCTAAGCACGTCCTTGAAGAACGGATCAAGCATGAGGTTGGCGAGGGCGGCGTCGGTGCGGTAGGAGTCGGTGATGCGATTGAGGAAGCGCGCACGGATGATGCAACCGCCACGCCAGATGGCGGCGATGCCACCGAGGTCGAGATTCCAGTCCTTCTTTTTGCCCATCGTCTGGATGAGGTCGAGGCCCTGGGCGTAGCTGATGATCTTGGAGGCGTAGAGGGCGTCGTGGACTTTCTTCACGAGTTCCTTCTTGTCGGTGGTGATGTTCGCCGTCGGGCCGGTGAGCTGGGTGCTGGCGGCGACGCGTTGCTTCTTCATGGAAGAAAGGATGCGGGCTTCGACAGCGGCGTTGATGGTGCTGATAACGACGGCGTTTTCAGCGGCGTTTAGCAGCGTCCACTGGCCGGTGCCTTTCTGGCCGGCCTTGTCGACGATGAGTTCGACGATGGGCTTGCCGGTCTCGGGATCCTTCTGTTCGAGCGCCTTGCCGGAGATCTGAATGAGGTAGCTCTGCATATCGCCCTCGTTCCACTCATTGAAGATGGCGGCCATCTCGTCGGTGGTGAAGCCGGCGTGCTTGAAGATGTTGTAGGCTTCGCAAATGAGCTGCATGTCGCCGTA
>JBDNIB010000891.1:0-7029 GCA_041688535.1 Prosthecobacter sp. | reverse complement strand
GGGCAAGGTGCGTGGCATGGGCCTGACGGGGGAACTGCATGAGACACCGGGACATCCGGTGCTACTGGCGAAAAATAAGCACATCGCCGGTCGGCGCACGGTGCTGCTGTATGCGCATTACGATGTGCAGCCGGCGGAGCCGCTGGGGGAGTGGAAGACGCCTGCATTCGAGCCGACGATCCGTGATGGCCGCATCTACTGCCGGGGTGCGACGGATAACAAGGGGCAGCTCATGGCGCACCTGCGGGGGCTGGCGGAAACGCTGGCGCAGCATGCCGATGTGCCGGTGAATTTGATCCTGCTGTTCGAAGGTGAGGAGGAAATAGGTAGCCCGAACCTGAAGCCGTTTCTGGAGCAGCATCGCGATGACTTAAAATGCGATCTGGTGGCGATCTCGGACACCGGGATGGTGGCACCGGGCGTCGGCACCTTCACGTATGGTCTGCGCGGCATCGCCTGCATGGAAGCACGCGTGCATGGGCCGACGATCGACCTGCATAGCGGCATTTTCGGCGGTGCGATCGCGAATCCGGTCACGGCGGTCGCACGGTTGACCGCCACGCTGCATGATGCGGCAGGGCGTGTGATGATCGACGGCTTCTACGATGGCGTGAAGCCCATCGCCGACTGGGAACGCAAAGCCTGGGCCGAGTTGGGCGATGGTGATGCCGAGATGCTCGAACTCACCGGCACGCCCGCGTTGTTCGGCGAACCGGGCTATACTGAACGCGAACGCCGCTGGGCACGTCCCACCGCCGAAGTGAACGGCATCGGTGGCGGTTATCAGGGCGAGGGATCGAAGACGGTGATTGGCCGTGAGGCGTTTGTGAAACTGTCCTTCCGCCTCGTGCCGGAGCAGCATCCCGATGTCGTGTTGAAGCGTGCGGAGGCGCACTTGCGTGCGCATTTGCCAGCGGGCGTGCGGCTGGAAATCATCCCCGGCCACACCGGCATGCCCTATTTGATGGACCCGCATTCCACGCTCGGCACGGCGGCGCAGCGAGCGCTGAAAAAGGTGTTTGGTGACAAGATCGCGCTCATTCGCGAGGGCGGCAGCATTCCCATTGTGCAGGCGTTCAAAGACGTGCTGGGGGTGGACACGCTGCTGCTGGGCTTGGCGCTGCCGGATTGTCAGGCGCATGCGCCGAATGAGAACTTCCCCATCGCGAACTTCGAGGCGGGGGTGCGGTTGAATCAGGCACTGCTGGCGGAGCTGGTGTGATTTTTTTTTGCAATCTTTGCAACCAACCTGCGGGGGGCATGTTTGAGCCGTCGTGCTTCACAATCAACCAAGCGCACTCACGACATGAAACTCAAAAAATCATTCATCTACTGCATCGGAATCCTCTGCCTGACCTGCCTCGCCAGCGCTCAGGACGGAGAACGCAAAGGACCACCTGAAGGTGGCAGACCCCCTGGTGGTCCTCCAGGCGGCCCTCCCGGTGGTGGCGATCCTGCCGCAAAGCTCGCGGAATTCATCAAGCGCGCTGACACCGACGCTGACGGTAAGATCAGCAAGGACGAGTTCGCCAACCTGGGCAAAAAGGAAAGTGAAGAGCGTTTTGGCAAAATGGACGCCAACACTGATGGTTTCGTGGATCAGGACGAAATCGGCAAGCTTTCGCAGATGATGCGTCAGCAAGGCCAGGGTCAAGGACAAGGCTTGCGCCGTCCAGAAGGCGGCACTCCCGGTGGTGAAGGCGGCGTGCGCCGTCCTCCAGGCGGTGAAGGTGGTCGTCCCGAGGGTAGTCGTCCTGAAGGTGACCGTCCGAAGGGTGCTCCTGAGGGTGGACGCCCAGAAGGCATGCGCCCCGGCGGTGAAGGCGGCCAGCGTGGCGGTGGCATGTTCGGTGATCCGAAAGAGTCCTTCAAGCGCATGGACGCCGATGCCAATGGCAGTGTGAGCGAAGAGGAATACACCGCCGCCATGACCAAGCTCCGTGAAATGATGGGCAATCGTGGTGGCCAGCCTGGTGGCCCGGAAGGCATGCGCCGCCCCGGCGGTGAAGGTGGTGCCCCTGGCGGTGCTCCGCGTGGCGAAGGCGGCTTCCGCCGTCCGCCGACCGAAGGCGACGCGCCGAAGGGTGATGCACCGAAGCCCGAAGGCGACAAGCCCAAGGACGCAGCTTGATCACAAGGACTGATCTGTATCACAGCGCGGGATGGCCGAAAGGTCATCCCGCTTTTTTTGCCATGGAGTTCCGCTTTGAGAGGAGGAACCTGACCGGCTGAAGCCGGAACTACAAAACGTGATTCACAGCCCCATCACCTGCTTCAGATACGCGATGCTCTGGCGGGCGATGGTCGGTGCGTCGGGCGTGTAGTCGAAGACTTCGACCGAGAGGTAGCCGTCATAGTTGGTCTCGCGCAGGGCGGCGATGATCGGTTCATACTTCACCTCGCCCTGGCCGGGGCCGCGCAGATTGGGATCGTTGGTGTGGAAATGCACCGTCCAGTCCTTGCTGTCGCGGATGATGTCTGGGATCGGCTTGGTCTCGTCGCTCATCGCCTTCACGTCGAGGTGCAGCTTGCAGGACGGGTGGTCCACCAACTGGCAGAGGCGGATGGTTTCCTCCGCCGTGTTGAGGAAATTGGTCTCCTTCCGGCCCAGCGGCTCCATGGCGATGACCACGCCGTATTTGCCGCATTCCTCGGCCACTTCGCGCACGCACTCGGCGGCACGTTTGAAGGCGTCTTCGTAATTCCACTCCGGCAGCACGTTGCGCGCTTTCGGGCTACCCCAGACCATGATGCGCCCGCCCGTTGCCGCGCAGAATTGCGCCAGGTGCCGGCCAAATTTGACGGTTTCCTTGCGTTGGAGCGCGTCCGGCGTGGTGATGTGAAACCACGTCGGTTTCGTCAGCAGCCAGTGTAGGCCGAGAATCTCCAAGCCGAAGGATTTCGCCTTCGCGCAGAGCGTCAGTGCCTCCTCGACCGTCAGTTCGCGTGGGTCGTCCTTCAGCGTGAAGGGGGCCAGTTCGATGGCTTGGTAGCCCGCAGCGGCGGCGTCCGCGCACATTTTTTCAAAGGAAGTGTTTTGATAGGTCTCGTTGCAGATCGCGAAGCTCATAGGCAGGCAAAGTGCGCGGGACTGGGCACGGCGTCAACTCTGGTGGTGGGCATGATGAGAGGGGAATATATGCTCGCATATTCGTCGGAAATACGGCAGGGTCGTGGCATGAGCATGACTACGCTGACCCCTACAAGCGCCCGCCTGAACCTCTCCCGCCTGCTGCGTCGGGCATTGCAGGGTGACGACATCGGCATCGTGCTGGACGGCAAAGCAATCGCGCTCCGGCCGGTGGAAGTGGAGGCCACCGATTATGCCATGCGCGAGTATGGCGTGACCGCCGCTGAGCTGGCCGGTTTTGAAAAGAAAGTTCATGGCAAAATCGAAAAAGAAAGGAAAGCCGGAAAGCTTCGCGAGTTCACCGGTGACATCGAAGCCCTCGTTGCAGGCCAGAGTCACCGCTGATCTGCTGGGCCAGCTTCGTCAGCGCACAAAGCCGATCGCAGGGTGATTGGCGCGGTGATGAATGCCGTGCTGGCTGCCTGGGGACAACCGCACCTGCATGCAGGTATCAGCATCCGGCGGGTAGCCAAGACCGTGTTTGAGTGCCGTGTCGGACT
The DNA here is from genome assembly GCA_041688535.1 of Prosthecobacter sp. GTDB lineage: Bacteria > Verrucomicrobiota > Verrucomicrobiia > Verrucomicrobiales > Verrucomicrobiaceae > Prosthecobacter. The sequence continues at coordinate 3,399 of JBDNIB010000891.1, read as the reverse complement.
GGACGAACGCCTGGCGTTTATCTTTGTCGCTAAGCCACCTGAACTGGTGTTCTTTTTTCTGGGCAATCACGATGAAGTGCAGAAACTTATTCGCTCACTACGATAGTCTAACCGCCTATTTGTGTTAACATTCACCATGTCAATTTTCCGTCACTCCCTGTTTTTGCTGGCATGCTGCGCCACCTGTTCTCACGCCGAGCTGACCCTCGACGTGAAAGCGATCGAGTTGAAACCCAAGCCTGAGGACGAAGAGGTCGAGACCACCTTCAAGTTCCGCAATAAAGGTGACAAGACGGTGAAGATCCTCGGCATGGAGAGCGCCTGCAGTTGCCTGAGTGCCGAACTCGACAAGGCCGAGTACAAACCGGGTGAGGAAGGCTCTGGCAGGGCGCAGTTCAAGGTCTCCACCTTCGTCGGACGTCATGAAAAATACGTCACCGTCATCACGGACGATCCCAAGCAGCCCGACTGGCAGGTGAATTTCATCCTCAGTGTATCTGCGGTCGTGGACATTCAGCCCAAGACCTTGCAGTGGTTTATTGGCGACGATCCTGCCGCGAAATCCTGCTTGGTGCGCTTCACGGGCGATGAGGCGATGAAGATCATCCAGATCACGCCGACGCGGCAGAATGTGGACTTTACCTGGAAGGAAATCCGCGAGGGCAGGGAATACCTCATCACCGTGACGCCCAAGACCACAGAGGATGTCACCATGGGAGCGCTGAAAATTGAGACCAACAGCGCCATCGCCAAATACCGCAACCAGCTCGCCTTTTTCTCGATCAGCCGGAAGCCCGAGCCGTTGCCGGTGGCCCAATAACTCAGCCGCTCATGCGCTCAGCGATCCGACAAGCCTGCATTCTCTTCCTGCTCAGCGCCGTGGCCGCCTGGGCCACCTATGCTTGGCATCCGCGTGCCCCGGCTTTGTATCTCGTCCAGGAGCCACTGAGCAATGACGAGGTCAGCATGCAGGTCATCCAGGAACGCTGGCAGGGGGATGTCCTCTGGATTGATGCCCGCATTCAGGAGCAGTTCGATGCAGGACACATCCCCGGTGCCCTGCTGCTCAATGAACAGGCGTTTGAGTCACAGCTTTTTCAATATCTCGACACCCTGCAAACCAACAGCAAGCCGATCATTCTGTATTGCAGCGCGGCCAAATGCGACGCCAGTCGCAAGATTCTCGAACGCCTCAAGCAGACGTTACCCATCGAGAACGCCTTTGTGCTCAAAGGCGGCTGGCGAGCATGGCAGGATGCTGCTCCCGACGCTCTCAAGAAATAGCATTGGCGCGGAGGCTGCTGGGTCGTTAGCATGACGGCCTTATGTGACTCCAAGGAATTCTCATCTGGTCGGCGCTCGGTTTGGTGGCCGGTATTCTCGCGAAACTCATCATGCCAGGCAGGCAGGGCATCAACCCTATCACCATAGTGCTGTTGGGCATTATTGGCAGCATCATCGGCGGCAAGGTTGGCAGCCTGATTGGCTGGGGCGTCGTCGGCGAGTTCAGCATCCGGGGCATTGCCACCGCCGTGGGCGGAGCGGTGCTGCTGATGTTCGTCTGGGGGCTGATTTCGGCAAGAAAGCGTGACGGGCTGTGGTTGCGGGGCGGTGCCCGCGCTCGTAGTCTGATGCATGCACCTGCTCCGCCATCTTCTGCTTGCCACATTGTTCATCGCCGCCGCAGGTGCCGCCGAGCCTGCCCTCAAGGGCAAGCTGGCTCGTGTGGCGGTCACGGATTCTGATGTCGAGGACATGCGGCGCTGGCGCGAGTTGCGGCAGTGGATTGACGAGGCAGTCAATCAAGGTGCCTCGGGGGTGATTCTCGACATCCATATTACGCAAAGCAGTGCCCAGGCGGCGCTGCCGCTGGCGGAGGAAATCGCCCGACTCAAGGTGGGGACGAAAGCGTTTGTGAACACTTCAGCCATCGGTGGCGGTGCCTTGCTGGCGCTGGCCTGTGATGAAATCTGGATGGCTCCGGGCTCCCGCATCGGCGCGGCTCCGCCAAAGGTTCAGATGGATGAAACGCTGTCGGCAAAATCTCAGGACACTTTGCTAGCCGAGGCGCTGGCGGTCCTGAAGGCCGGGGCACGCAGTTTGTGCAAGCTCAAGGGCCACCGCCCGGAGATCGCCGAGGCGTTTGTGGATCGTGAGAAAGGTTTGGTAGTTGGAAGCTCTACCCTGGCGGAAAAAGGCGAGCTGCTGCTGTTAGATGCCGACATGGCGGTGCAATCCGTCGAGGGCAAACCGCTGCTGGCCCGTGCCATCATCGCTGATGTGGCGGCGCTGGCGAAATCCGCTACGCCTGCGGGCACGCTGGTCACACTGAACGCCGGCTGGTTTGACAAACGCCATCATAAAGTGGCCGAAGCGAAGCAGGAAACTGCAGAGGAGGCCAAAGCGGAGCGCCCAACACCGGTGATCACCCGCGCGCAGAGCTATCAGGGCAAGGTGGTGGTAATTCCCGTGGGCGAGGACGATTTGATCATCCCGGCGCGCTTTGAGTTCATGAAGCGCACGCTCAATCTCTGCAATGACCAGGGAGCCGAGGCGGTGATCTTTGACCTCGACACGCCCGGTGGTCTGGCCTGGGATACCATTTCCCTGATGATGCAGGACCTTCAGCAGCTCAAGCCGCGTAGTTATTCCTTTGTGAACACCCGGGCCATTTCCGCCGGTGCCATGATCGCGATGGCGACGGATGTCATCTACATGGCCCCCGCCAGCGCCATCGGTGCATCCACGCCCGTGATGAGCGGCGGCGCTGAGATGGCAGCGGCTGAACGGGCCAAAAATAACTCCGCTTTCATGGGCATGGCGCGCACGGTGGTGCGCGAGAAAGGCTACGATGTACGCATCATTGAGGGCATGATCGACATGGACCGTGGTCTCATCATCAACGGTCAGATCATCATCCCGAAAGGCGAGATCGTGACGCTGGATTCCGAGCAGGCGACGATGCTCATCAACGGCAAGCCACTGCTAGCCAAAGGCATCGCCAAAAGCATCGAGGAGATCAAGGAACGGGAGTCGTTGCAAGGTGAGATCATCATCGCCGAGCCTACCGGTTTTGAATCCATCGCCATCTGGGTCACGCGCTATGCGGCGATCTTGATTTTGATCGGACTCGCCGGTGGCTACCTGGAAATGCAGACGCCCGGCTTCGGGCTGCCGGGTTTCATCGCGATTGGTGCCTTCAGCCTCTTTTTCTTTGGTCATTATGTGGCCGGGAGTCTCGCCGGGCAGGAGACGGTGGTGGTGGCGGCCATTTTTGTCCTGGGCATCATCTTGATCGGAGTGGAGCTGTTGGCCGCGCCCGGCACCATTCTTCCTGGCCTAGCCGGTTTTCTCTGTGTGATGATCGCGCTGGTCTATGCCATGTCTGGGTGGGAAGTG
>JBDNIB010000890.1:0-3056 GCA_041688535.1 Prosthecobacter sp. | reverse complement strand
CCCATCACCGAGCCGACCTGCGCGATCTCCTTTACCGTGTGCATGCGGTCCAGGCGGGCCATGAGCGAGTCCTGTAGCGTGCTGGGGATCGCCAGCGAGGGCAGCGGGCCGGAGAGAGCGAACGCATCGCCCACCTCCTTCAGCATGCCGGACTCCAGCACCATTTTCGTCAGCTCCTCGACAAACAGCGGCACGCCGTCGGTGCGGTTGATGATCTGTCTGACGACCTCCTCCGGCAGCGGCTTTCCATGCGCGACCCGCAGGCAGATTGTGCGCACCTGCTGTGGGGTGAGGCGCTGTAGCGCAAGGTGTCTCACCTCGGGCTGGTGTTTCCAGGGCGAGTCAAAATCGGGCCGGCTGGTGAACAGCGCCAGGATGCGGTGGCTCGCGGCCACTTCCACCACTCGGCCTAGGACTTCCAGCGAGGAAGGATCAGCCCATTGCAAGTCCTCCACCACCAGCAGGAGCGGCTGTTTCCTCGACCGCTCGCACATGATGTTGACGAAGCTTTCGATGATCGCCCGCTTCTGCTGCTGCGGATCCTCCACCGGCGTGTAACCGGCCTCTGGCGGGATGGACAGCAGCGCGGCGAGCGAGGCAGCGTCACGTCGAGATCAATGCCGTATTGCCGCAGCAGGCCCTCCACTTTTTGCAGCCGGTCACGCGGCTGCTCGTGGCGGTCAAACTTGAGCACGACACGATCGAGCAGGTCCGATAAAAAATGGAAGGCCGTGTTACGGTGATACGGCGAGAACTGGCATGGTGTGAGCCATGCGCCCGGCACATTGGCCACATGTTCCTTGAGCATCTGCACCAGCCGAGATTTGCCGATGCCGGCCTCGCCGGTGAGCACCACCGCGCCCCGCCCTTGCCCTGAAAATTTTCCTCCCAGCATTCCAGCAGCGTCTGCACCTCGCTTTCACGACCCGTCAGCGGCGTGAGGCCGCCACGTCCAGCTGCTTCCAGCCGGCTGCGCGCCGTGGTCTCCTGCGAGACCTCGAACACCTCCATCGGCTGTTCCACCCCTTTGAGCGTGTGAAGGCCGAGGCTGCGGCAGGCGAAGAAACCCTCAATCAGTTTATACGTCGTGGGACTGACCACGAGCGAGTCCGACTGCGCCACGGCCTGCACCCGCGCGGCGATGTTCAGTGTCTCGCCCAGCGCCATCTGCTGCCAGTCGCCCGCACGATCATCCCCCACAATCATCAGGCCGGTGTGGATGCCTACCCGCACCTGGAGCGGAATGCCTCCAGTGTTGTGGTTTCGATGGTTGAGCGCCATCACACCTTCGATGATCGCCAGTCCGGTGCGCACCGCGCGGTTCGCGTCATCTTCATGCGCCGCCGGGTAACCGAAAAACATCAGCACACCGTCGCCGAGGTAGTTCGCCACATGGCCCTCGTAGCTTTTGCACACGGATTTGCAGACATTGTAGTACTCATGCACCACGGTGTTAAGATCCTCCGGGTCCAGCCGTTGGGACAACTTGGTGAAGGACACTAGGTCGCTGAAGACCACCGTGAGCTGGCGGCGCTCCGCCGTCGTGCCACCCGCCGGCTTGAGCGCGTCGGAGGCTCGTTGGCGAATGCCCGAGGGCGTATCCCGCGCCTCGCGTTTTCTTGATTCGTTCGAGGCCGCGTCGAGAGGATTGCCGCAGTGATGGCAAAACTTCGCCTCAGCGCCCACTTCCACCAGGCACTTCAAACAGCGACGCTTCAAATCCCAGCCACATTGTTGGCAGAACTTGGCGTCAGCTGGGTTTTCAGAGTTGCAATGGCCACATGTCACAAACCGATGATCACCGCCTTCGTCTCGGTGTAGAGTTCGCGCGCTTCGCCGCTCATTTCACGTCCCCAGCCGGACTGCTTATAGCCGCCAAAGGGCAGCGCGGAGTCAAAAACGTAATAGCAGTTCACCCACACGGTGCCTGCATGGAAGGCGGCCGCCACACGGTGCGCACGCGCCACATCATTGCTCCACACTCCGGCCGCGAGGCCATAGGTGGTGTCGTTGGCGCGGCGGATCACCTCCGCTTCGTCTTTGAACGGCTCCGCCACGATCACCGGGCCAAAGATCTCCTCCCGCACCACCTTCATCTCTGGACGCGTATTTGTGAGAATCGTTGGCTGCACAAAGTAGCCCTGGTCTCCATGCCGTGCTCCGCCAGCGAGAAAGCTAGCGCCTTCCGACCGACCAGATTCGAGGTAGCCCGTGACCCGCGCGAGCTGCTCCTGTGACACCAGCGGCCCCATCTGCGTGCCCGCATCCAGTCCGAAGCCCAGTTTGATCTGCTTCGCCGCTGCCGCGATACCCTGCGTGACTTCCTCAAAGATGTCCTGCTCCACAAACAACCGTGTCCCGGCCACGCAGCACTGGCCCTGGTTGAAAAAGAGGCCCTGCGCCGCCCCCGCGATCGCCGCCTCAATGCTGGGCGCGTCCTTGAAGATCACATGCGGCGATTTGCCGCCGAGTTCGAGGCTCACTTTCTTCAAATTGCCCGCCGCCGCCTTTAAGATCAGCTTCCCGACCTCGGTGGAGCCGGTGAAGGCTACTTTATCGACATCCGAGTGTGCCGCCAGCGCCGCGCCTGCCGTCTCGCCATAACCAGTGATGATGTTCACCACGCCATCCGGCACGCCTGCCTCCAGCATCAACTCACCGAGCCGCAGCGCTGTCAGCGGCGTCTGCTCCGCTGGTTTTAAAATGATGGTACAGCCCGCCGCCAGCGCCGGAGCCAGCTTCCACGCCGCCATGAGCAGCGGGAAATTCCACGGAATGATCTGCCCCACCACGCCGACGGGTTCCTTCAGCGAGTACGCATGAAATTTCGCCCCCGGCGCATACGGCACGGACACATTGATCGTCTGCCCGGTGATCTTCGTGGCCCAGCCTGCCATGTAATGAAACGCATCCGCCGCTAGTGGTTCATGCCAGCAGGGCTGATGGGTAGAGGCGTTTGAGTTTGATGCGTGCGTCCTTGGTGGTGAAGCGCCAGTCGGTGCCGTAGTGCTGAGCATTGCGTTGGGATGCCCAAGCAAGCAGTTGGCTTGCGACTT
>JBDNIB010000889.1:0-3024 GCA_041688535.1 Prosthecobacter sp. | reverse complement strand
GCCTTGATCAGCTTGGTCGTGTCGAACTTGGTCTTGGCAGGCTGTTGGTTCACTGGCATCGGGAAGTTCTGAATTATGTTAACGTCACCGGCGGCCGGCGTTTGACTTACACACGATTAAAATCATGCGAATAGCCCTGCCCGAAGAATAAAGCCCGGTGAGCTACACCACCTACATGATCAGCGAGATAAATTCAAAAGCCGAATGTTTTTTCGCTTACATGAATGATGTCACCGTCCCCCACCAACGGATCATCAGCCTTGCCGTCGCGAATAGGACGTAAATCCAACTGCGCACGAACGCGCCGGCCTGACGGATTGGTTCTGAAAACCTCCACGCTCCCTAGATTGGCAAACTTGGAAGTGCCGCCGGTAATAAGCAGGGTCTCATAGACACCCGTAGACCTGCCTTCAGCAAGTGGCAGGTAATGCACCCCGGATCGGGGCACCGCTCCAGTGATAAACACCATGAACTTGGGGACTCCGGGCGGCCCTGGCAGTTCTACCTTGTCGGACACATGCTCCACCAAAACCTTGGCCTTGGTCAGTTGGTTTTTTTGCAAAACCTGAGTGAGCGCGTTTTCGGCCGCCTCCCGGTTCAAACCCGCAACCTGGATGCGCCCCAGCCTAGGGATCAGGATGTAGCCGCCCGGCCGAACAAGGTAAATGCTGTTGAAGGAGGAATCCTCCTCAACATACAATTCCAGCCTGTCCCCGGGCTGAAAGACAACATTCCGGTCAGTGGCCGCTGTTTTGGTGCTCTGGTAATGGGCCGGCGGCAGCGCCGCCTGGCCATCCATGTTTGAGCAGGCGCTTAATGCCGCCAGTGTGATCAAATATCCGACACAATAATTCCAGTTCATGTAAATTCGCCAGCAAAGCGGGTCAATCTATCAGTTGCGTCAGTAGCTCTTGTCTGGCGGCGGCACCCATGCACCTTCGTTGTTGCCGTTGATGAACTCTTTTGGCACAGGCTCTTTTTGCACGGTAAAGAGAATATGGTCGAAGCTGGTGCGGAAGCTTTTAATGCCAAGTTTTTTTTCCTCCTCAGCCGTTACCAGCAGCGGCTCCTTCGCAGCCGTGAAACTGCCGCTGTTAAGGGCGTCAGGCGGATTTGCAGCATGGGGACTGCGATGGGAAACCGTCACCAGCAGGCGAATGTCCCCGGTGAATTTCGGGGAGGTTTTCACGCCTTCCACAAACACAAAACGAGGCACGGTGAGCGGCAGATTGTAGGGGTAGGTTTTGTAGCTGGTGGCAAACTCAACCGTCCGTTTAGCCGGGTCACGGGTGTCGATCAGCAAACGTTTTTTTTCTGCTTCACGCCAGACTCGAATATGTCCGGTACTGGCCAGTTCATCCTCCAGATTGTCAAATTCCCCCGTGCGGCTGGCACGGTTGATGCCTTCGACCTCCAGACTGACCACCACTTCAACATCGAATTCCACGCTGTATGGCATCAACCGGATCACAGCCCTAGTCAGTTCACCTTCGCCGAGGATCATACCGGGAGGAGTCGCCTCAAAGGCTCCGCCATCGGCCGGGTCGGTATTGCTCAGCACGCCATCTTGGTTCATATCCGCGTCTAGATCGAGCTTGGCAATCTGACGCTCACGATCCCGCCATGAGTTGACCCGTTGGCCAAAGTATTTATGGAAATCGGCCGGAATATCCTTGTTGGTCTGTCCGCTGAACTTCGACGCTTCCGCATCCTGACCATGTACAGGAGCAGCGGGGCTGACTCCCAGCAGGGAGGCTGCCAGCAGGGTGACGGTGTTCACCACCGGTCGGATATGAATAGGATGGCTTGTCTTCATGGGTTAGGGTATGGATGAGTTGTGTCTCAGACGAAAAGTCAAACTTGGGGGCTATGATGACGTTAAATGGTTTTCAAAAAAACCGGCGCAGGGAGGCTCCGATCGCATGTTCAGTAAAGGGTCGTTGCCGGCCATTGCTCTCTTCATACATGTAAAACACATGGCCAGTCAATCGCAGGCTAAGCTGCTGGTTGATGGAAATCCGACTTACCCAGCGATCATAAAGGTCCACCGGTTGCAGGGATCTGTCGTGCAGAACCGAGGCTGTGATGGAGGTGAAATCCAAGGGTTGATATGTCAATGTCGCCCCACCACCTGCACGTTCGGAGGTGTTACCGGCGCGGTTCCCGCCTGCGATGTGGTTTTCACGGTCAGACACCTGGGCAAAGAGACTCAAACTCAAATTTCTGGCGAAGTGGTGGTTGATTCCATAGCTGATGTACCTGGAGGTTAATGCGTCATCTGCAATATCATTGGTGAAAAAGTTCTCGCCAAAAGAGAGAGTGTGATTCGTTCTGGCCGTGAGAGTGTGGGCAAACTGCATGTTCCAGAGGTATCTCCCAGTATTTGTCGAATTGCCCGTGCCAAACAGATACCCCGTAGATCCAATCCAGTTGATGTTCTCTGTCAGGCGGCCGGTGAATTGCAGCATGAACTGATGCCACAGGCTTTCGTAGCCATCAAAGGACCAGAGATCATAGGAGATTCGAGGCGCAAATGGAATGGTGGAACCCTCGTAGCCGAGGATCAGGCTCAACTGTTCCCGCTTGCCATGGTTATCAAAATCAAAGCCACGCCAGAAGTCGGTGTGCCTGATGATGGACCAAAACCGCCACTGATTGTCAAAAACCAGCCTGCTTGCACTCAGTGCCAGCAGGTTGCCGAAAAAGGCCGCATTTTCGTCTTCAAAATTTCTAAATTGATTGGCCCGCGCCTGCTGAATACCAAACCAATACCTGCCCGCCCGGTCAGCACCCGCATCCGTGGTGTTGGCGAAGAAATTCAGGCCCGGCCGGCCGAAGAACTGGCTGGTAAAACTGACATCCCATTCGCCCAGCGTGTCACCATAGAACAAATCCACGGCAAGGGCGGACTGGTTGCCAGCGCCGAGGGTGAAAGCAAACTCGTTAATGCTCGGCAGGTACATCAACTGACCTGCTACGGACAGGTAAATGGTGTCGGTAAGCCGCAGCAGTCCACGCAGCCCG
>JBDNIB010000888.1:0-8266 GCA_041688535.1 Prosthecobacter sp. | reverse complement strand
GCCGGTGAAGTCCAAATTCGTGCCACCGAGGCCGACAGCGGCAGCACCCATGCCCGCACCGATGACGATGCCCGCGCCTGCGAACGACAGATTGGGATTACGCCCGTTGCCGATGCTGGTGATGCCAACGCCAGTGCCGTCGGCGTTATTCGAGCCGGTGCCGAGGTTCAAACTGCGGCCAGCGAGCACCTGCAACGTGCCGGGGCCGTTGATCTGGATGTCGCCGGACTTTGGCTCCTCGCCCAAAGCGGTCAGATTGCCTGTGCTCACCGCCAAGGAGCGCAGAATGGAGTTGGCGTTGTAAGCGACGATGTCACGACCACTTGAAACAATGCTCACATCACTCTGCCGCAGGTTTTGCACGTAGAGGGCGATGTCCGTGATGTCACGCTGGGCCAGGATGACCGCCGGCTTACCAGAGAACAGGGTGAGGCCAGAGAGATCACCACCACCGGCGTAAATGCGCACGGGGTTGGTGTCATTGAGGTGCAGCAGGGCCGCCGCGTGCAGTTGTTGTTTGACCTGGGTGGAGGCGTAGGTGCCGGTGGTGGAGCCGGACTCGGCGAAGGTGGCGTCAATCACGTTCAGGAAGGTGCTGCCGGTGTTCCTGGCGGCGTTGTTGTTGTTGGAGACGGTTGGATCGTAGTACACCTGATAATAGGCGTAGGGACTGAGCACTCCGGGGATGGCGGCGGGATTCGCGTCGGAGAGATTGAGCGTGGTAGAGCTCCACACATTGGTCTGTCCGCCGGGGATGATGGAGGTGGAGAGACCGGTGGGGCGGAGGCCGTTGACGGCTCCTGCGGCGAGCAGATCGATCGTGCCGCTAGCGGAGGGGGACAAATTCATGCGGCCCACGAGATTGATGTCGCCGGAGTAGGCCACGGCGCGCAGGCTGCCGGGCATGAGGGTGGCGAGCGTGAAGAAAGGGTCCACATTCGTCTCTGCGAGGCGCAGCCAGGGCTGGTAGTTGGCGGCGGAGCCGGAGGTGAGCAGTAGCTCGTTCTTCATCCACAGACCGAGGATGCTTTCCGGCGTGCCTGAAAACGGCTGCGTGGCGACTTGGCGGAAGGTGATGCTGCCGCCCAACGAAGTGACTGCGACGCCGCTGTTTTCCCCATAGGTGGAGAAGTAGGTCTTGTACCAGTGCTTGTTGTTCACGCCCTGTGGTAGCAAAAAGGTGTTGGCGACGGGACCTAGCAGCACATCGCTCCGGGCGCTGACGGCAAAGCTGCTTTTCCCGACAAACAGCGTTGTCGGTAGCCAAGTGTCCGCAGGATTGATGCTGGCAGTCGCGCCGAGCAGCCCGAGTGAAGGCGAACGGGTCGCGTTCGTGGTGATCTGCCCGCCGGCCTGTAGGCTGCCGCTGCCGCGCTCCACATAGTAGATGCCGCCGTCGATGTTGCGGCCCGCGATGACGGTGACATCACCGCCGCCGAGTTCGAGCAGCGCGGCGGCGCTGGGCGTGCCACGCGCGGCGCGTGCGTTCGTCGGCGCATGAGCGCTGACGTTCTGCACGTCACGGCCTGCTTTGAGGGTGACATTGCCACCACCGAGCGCGGCTACACCGTCGAAGAAGTTGCTGAAGTTCACCCACCACGTCGTGGAGGCGGCGGCGTCATTGACGCGTTGCAGGCCACCGCCGGAGACGTTGATGTTCCCATACTGGCCGGTGGCATCCACATAGCCTCGACGCATAAGCCAGTTGTTCGGCAGCTCGCGGGATGAGTCGGCGATCAGCGTACCGAGCGCGTCACGCGTGAGATGCACGATGTCCGCCCCGGCCGTCACCGCCACATTGCCGCCAGCTAGGCTGTACTGCGCGGGGTAGAGCTGCTGGATGGCACCCAGATTGCCCTGGTTTGGCGTGCTGCTCGAGGATGGGGTGACCAGGGGCCGCACGAAATCACCGGGAGCGAACACCGTAGTGGCGGAGGGAACGCTGACACCAGCGGTGTAGATGGTGGCAAATTGGTTGAGCAACTGCACATCACGACCCGTGATGATTTCGATGTCGCCAGTGCCGGTGCGGATGACCTGGAAGCGATTGGAGGCAGTGCTGGCGTTGGTGCCGTTGGTAGGATTGATTGCCAGCCGCGTCAGCGCGTTGTCGCCAGGGGAGGAATTGATGCCGGCGCTGGATGGGATGGCCTGTCCGGCGTCCTTGCCGAGTAGCAGGGAGCCGGTGCTGGCACCGAGGTTTTGTAGTGGCACGACCTGACGGAAATTCGCGGCGGAGAAATCTGCGCCCGCCGCCATGCGGTAGGACCAGGACTGTGCGTTCACCGGCGTCAGGGTGTTCAGGGTGGTGAGTGTGGCCAGCCACATGCGTTCCACCGCGTTGCCCGTGCCAGGCACGGTGAAGCCGTCGCTGAGCGTGTTGTAAAACTCGAGATTGCCAGCGGCGCGAAGTGTGAGCACGCCGGGTGCGTTTTTCGGGCCGTAGCGGAAGGTGGCCAGGTTCCAGTCGCTCGCGGTGGCCGAGGTGGTGGTGCCAAGGGTGAGGCTGCCGCTGCGATTGACGATCTCCGCACCGGGCATCACGACGAGCAGTGGTGAGAGCGTGGCAGCGGCCGCGTTGCCGGTCAGCAAGCGGGTGGTGATGGCTGCGCTGTTGCCGCCGAAGGTGACGCCGTTGCTATTCACGTTGCCCTGCACCGTGGAAGTGATGACGCCTGTGCCGGTGAGATCATAAATTTTGTAGCCTTCCACCGCGATGTGCGATGCGCCGAGAATGCTGCCGCCGATGGCCTGGATGGCGGTCACTTCATTGCCAGCGACGGTCTGCGGTGCGCGGAGGTGGAGCGTGCCGGTGAACTGGCCGCGTTGCGCGCTGGTGGTGGTGTTCGCGGCCACGCTGAGATTGAGTGTGGAACCGCTGCGTACATCTAGTGCAGCGGCGGTGTTGATGGTGTTGCTCACAGACGAACCCGCTTCGAGCCAGATCGCACCGCCTTTGCCTGCGCTGTCAAAGTTTTGTGCCGCCACACTTAGCAATGCACCTGAACTGACCACCACACTGCCGCTGGCGATGAGATTGATGCGTCCGCCGGTTGTGCCGCTAGCATTGATGGTGCCGTTCACGGTGATGGAACCCTGGTCCACGCCGAGCAGGAAGCGCTGCGCGTTCACCGTGCCGTCAATCGTCACGCTGCCGCTGCGCAGGCGCAGATTGACGTTGTTGGTGAAGGCACCGTTGGCGAGCGCCGTGTTCAAGGCGGCGAATGAGGTCAAACTGCCGACATCAATGTCAGCGGAGCCGGTGAGGCCGCCCGCACCGGCTTGGCCCAGCACCGTGCCGTTCAGGTTCAGCGCACCTGCGCCCGCTTTGATGATCAACTGGCCCGCATCACCGCCCGCTGCTGCTGCCGCCACATTGACCACACTGCCCGCGTTCAGCGTCACATTACCGAGCGTGGCGGACAGGGTGACCTGGCCGGCATTGGTGTAGCGTGTTTGATCAAAGAAGCTGCGTGCGGTGCCGCCTGCATCGAGCCTGCCGCTCACGCTGAGATTGCCGGTGAGTGCGTTCAGTGAAATCAAGCCGCTGGGCAGTAGCACGTCCGTGTCCGCCGTGATCGTCGTGCCTGTAAAGGCCAGCTTGGCACCCAGTCCGACGCTGGTGGGCAGCACGGGTGCTCCTAGCGGCCGCGAGAGCGTCAGCACACCACCCGCGGTGAGGCTGTGTGCGGCATTGCTCGCGGCGGTGAAGAACGGCGTCACCGCATTCACATCGCCGAGAGCATTGAAGGAACCGGTGGACTGCACCGAAATTCCCGCTGCGGCATTCAAATTCACGGTGCTGTATTGGCTCACCTGCAAGGCGTTCACCCCCAGCGTGATCGTGGCTGCCGTCAGACTCAGGCTGCCGGAGAGTGGCGTGACACTGCCGACGGGCGTGCCGTTGGCGCCGTTGTCCAGCAGGATGCTCTGTGCGGTGATGCCGACCGTGCCGCCGGCTTGGTTAAAGCCGCGAATTTCCGCCGCGTGCAGTGCCAGCGCACCGGCGGCGGCCAACGTGCCGGTGCCGTAGAGGTCGATGCTGGAGTAACTCAGCAGCGACAGCGCGGTACTGGCTTGCAGATTGCTCAAAATCGTGCCGCCGAGCACCAGGCCAGCGTTGGGCTGTAACGCGCCGGGATTGACGAGCTGAATGCTGACCCGCCCGCTGTTCAGATTGAGCGCTTGGCCGCTGAAGGTGGCCGTGGGATTGAGCGTGGTGGCGTTGGAGGAGTCCAGCGTGATGCTGGCACCGCTGAGCTGTGCGCCCGCGCGGATGTTGAGCTGCGGCAGCGCCGAGGGGGTCACACCGGTGCGCGCGGTCTGTGCCGCTGCGACGCCGCTAACTCGTACCAGCGCGCCATTGCCGCTCACGCTGAGTGAATCCGCGACAGACTGCGTGCCCGTTTGCGTGAGCACCGCATTGCCCGCCAGGGTGATCGTTCCGGTGGCGGCGAGGATGATTTCTTTGCCGGTCAAGGGAGCGGTGGCGTTGTCCAGCGTCAGATTGCCGGTGCGCACGATGACGCTGGTGCTGTCGGTGCCAAAGGTGCGCACTCCGCCGATGAGCAGGCTCTCTGCGTTCCAACCGCTCAGTAGCGTGGTGTTGAGGAGCAACTTGCCGGGTTGTGACGGAGCGCCAGGGGCCGCGAGGACGATGTCCACCGGGCTGCTGACATCCACGCGGCCACCGCGTCCGGTTTGGAAGCCGCCGGCCATGAGACTGCCGTTCAACTGCATGGTTTGTAACGCATTGAGCAGCGCGTAACCGGCATCGCTGGCGGTGAAGGTCGTCGGCAGGCTCAGCCGCTGCTGCGCGGCGGGAATGAAGACGTTGGCGGTGTAGTCCGTGTATTCGGCGCGTGCCTTGACCACGCTCAGCGCGGCCACTTCAAACTGCTGATAAATGCGGCCGCTCACCGCTGGATTGAGGCTGTTGAAGACATAGCCGCTGGTCAGCACCGCGCCGCCAGGCTTCACCTGCGCGGTGGTGAGCGTGCCAGCCGTGTCCAGCGTCACCAGCATGGCGCCTGGCAGCAGGGCGTAACGTGCTGGCAGCAGCGTGTACACTCCGGCGGCGAGTCCGGGCGCGGCCTGCAACAAGACGCGATCACCCACGCTCAGCGTGCTGTTGCTGTAGCCTGAATCACCACCCAGATTGCCCGCGTTCTGGCCCACGGTCGCAAACGGGGCAAACGGCGCGAAGGCGGAGCGGTAGCCGGGCAGGATGGCGTAGCTGCCGCTGGTGTTGAGGATGTCATTGGTGCCGCCGTTGCCCTCCACCCAGCGGTAGCCATACAGCTCGCCACCGCCACGGATGTCGATGCTGGAACCGGCCACGGTAGTGACGTTTTGCGCGTTGATCTTGACCGTCTTGTCCGGCGCGCCGACACCGGTGATGTCAAAGCCGGTGGGGTCAATCCAGTTGGTGCCGTCCTTGATGATGCCGTAAGGGATGCGCACGCCCGCGCCGGTTTGTGGATCAATCGCGCTGACAGAAGTGATGCCGCCGTTTTGCAGCGTGATCTGCTGCGTCACCGGCACATTGGCGTTGGTCACGAGACCCTTCGGTGCCGTGCCGCTGCCATCCCAGCCGAGGGTGATCGTGCCTAGCGGTGCGCGCAGCACGCCGCTCTGGATGATGGTGTTCGCGTAGATGCTCAGCCTGCCGCCGCCGGACAAGGGCAGCGTCGGTGTCGCGCCAAAGGACGCCAGCGTCACCGTGCCGTTGTAGGCCGTGATAGTGAAGGTGGCGGCGGTGACGGGATAAATCTGCCCTGCCGTGATGGTCAGATCACCTGCGACATCCAGATAACCGCTGCCGCGCAACTCCTGCCGCGCGGTGAGGCTGGTCTGGCCGATGTTTTGCAGGGAGAGGAAGCCGGTTTCGAGTAAATCGGCGGTGACCTCCAGCCGTCCGCTGCCGCTGGTCGGACTGAACACGCTTGGCACGATGCCGGTGCCAGGAGTCACGAGGAGAAAGGGATTGATCAGCTCCTCATCACGCGTCGGCTGAGCCAGCGCCTGGCCCAGCACGACATAAGTGGCGGTGAGGCGCACGAGGTCATTCGCCGCCAGCACGCCGCCATCCGCCACTTTCAGCGCAGCGGCGGCGGTCACATTCACCGGGCCGACAAACTGCACATTGCCCGCGAGGGTGAGCGCGTCGAAGCCGCCGCTGGTGAAGCTGTCCGCGCCGAAGTAGCCGATGCTTGGCAATGCGCCGCCATTGAGCAGCGCCTTGCCGATGACCTGTCCGCCAGTGAACACCGGCTGCGTGAACTGTGACATGTTCTGTGCCACGCGCAGCGTGATGTCCTTGGCGTCATCATTGCCGCCCGAGGGAATAAACCGGTTCGACTGTACCGTGAGGCTGCCGCCGCGTGCGGTGGAGCCGCCGGCTTGGCCGATGAGCGTGGCGTTGCTGAAGAGGAAATCACCGCCGCGCAGGATGATGCTGCCGCCATGGCTATCCACCTGCGTGGGTACTGCCTGCGCCTGCTGCACCGGCTGCGTCACCCCAGTGCCGGGAAACAGCGCGGCCATGGTGAGTCCGGCATTGAACACGTTCTGGGTGCCGGCTTGTAAAGACAGCAGATCGAGCACGCTGGTGGTGCCGGAGACATCCAGCACTGCGCCCGCAGCGGCCACGAGATTGCCGCTGACGCTGATCGTGCCGCCGTCATGCACCGTGCCGGTGCGGCGGCCATAGGGGTCCTGCAATAGCACGGTTTTACCAGCGGTGGAGAGCCGACTGGCCGCGCCGAGATGCACAGTGGCAAACGCGGTCGTCGGCACACTGTTCTGCGGATAGTGTGTGGCACCCGTCACGCTTACCGTGCCGCCGGGGGCCAGGATGCTGCCCAGCAACTCCACTGTCTGCGCTTTGAAGGACACGCTGCCGAGCGCGTCGGTCTCGATGCGCGATCCTG
This sequence comes from Prosthecobacter sp., assembly GCA_041688535.1. Taxonomy (GTDB): domain Bacteria; phylum Verrucomicrobiota; class Verrucomicrobiia; order Verrucomicrobiales; family Verrucomicrobiaceae; genus Prosthecobacter. Next base: position 1,334 of record JBDNIB010000888.1, on the reverse strand, counting down.
CGGCTGCCACCACCGCGCCGCGAATGACCAGGTCATTGCTCACGAAATCCGTAACGCCTGGTGCTTCAAACAGGAATGACACCGTTGGCCGGTAGCCTTCGGGTTTCAGCAAGGTGCCCACGCTGAGCGAGTTCACACCGCCCTGCGGATTGATCGTCGCCAGGAGGCTGCGCACCTGCGGTTGGATGACGCTGCCAGCGGTGATGAGCACACCTGGCAGGAACGCCTCCGCACCGGCGGGCGGTGTCACATCAATGCCCAGGCCGGTGAGATGGAAGCTGTCGAACCCGCCTTGGTTAAAAAACTCCGGCAGCAGCACTAGCGCGTCTGCATGCGGAGCCACGCCGCCGATTTGGATCATCGGGGCCAGCAGGGTCAGATCACCGCCGCCAGCGCCAGAAAATCCGCGCAACGTGGCTCCCAAAGTCAGCTGTCCGCCCAGCAATGAATCGAGCACGGGATCACGGCCCGCCTTCAATGTGACCGCTCCCGCGTCCGCGTAGGTAATGCCGCCGTTCTGATCAATCGTGAAGCCGCCGGACACATCCAGTATGCTGCCGACCGCGAGTTCGGCGCTGTAGCTGTCAATGCTGATGCTGCCGCCGCTGGTGGTGTGCAGATAACTCGTGGAGCCGTCTGCATTGTCCCGCAGCACCTCATGCGGCACGAGCAGCCGGGTGGTGGAGTCCACGCGATCATCCACCACCGCGCCGGCCGTGCTCAGCAGCGCCGCTGCGCCGAGCGTCACTCGTCCGCGTGCCGGATTGACGGGTGGAATCACCGCCGCCACGCCCTGTGCCTCCAACAGTCGGGTCGTATAGGGCGAGATCGTGTGCGCGCTGAGATCGATCGTCCCGGCGGCTGCGCTAAGTGTGCCTTGAATACTCACATTCGCCCCGCGTAGCGTGATCTCGCCTGCAAGTGGTGCCGCCAGGGTGATGCCGGCTGGCACGGTGATGTTGCCGTCACTGTTGTCCACCAGCAGACGGCCAAAGCCCTGCGTCGTGAGCAAGGTTGGCGATAGCACGAGGGCAGTCTGCCGCTCCACCCGCAGCGCCACTGGCGCACCGCCGCCATTCAGTGCAAACGCATTCGCCGCCGGCAATCCTGATGCGCCTGAGCGCACTTCGATGCCCGGCGGTGTCGGTGAATAAAACGGCAGCTCCAGTGGCACGCGGCTTAACTGTTGCGCGCGAAAATTCAGCTCCAGGCTGCTGTATTGCGGCGCGGCCTGCAACTGCTGCGGTCCGGTGATCGTGCGGCCCACGAAGCCGCCGTCCAGCGCCATAGCCGCTGCTTGGATGGACAACGCGCCACCGCTCGCGCCGACAGTG
>JBDNIB010000887.1:0-2834 GCA_041688535.1 Prosthecobacter sp. | reverse complement strand
GTCGGCGCTGGCGGTTCCCGCAAACTCATCGAGCACTTCAGCAACATCGACGCTGTCGTCAGCGCCAGCATCGAAGACCTCACGCAATGCCCCGACATAGGTGCCATCGTCGCGCCGAGCATCCACGCCTGGTTCCGTGAAGAGCACAACGTCGCCTTGCTCAATCGACTTCGCGCCGCTGGCCTCAACTTCACGCAAAAAACCGTCACCGCCGCCTCCGACAAGCTCGCTGGCAGCACCTGGGTCATCACCGGCACCTTGAGCGAAGACCGCGAAACCATCGCCGACACCATCCGCGCCCACGGCGGCAAAGTCAGCGGCAGCGTCAGCGGTAAAACGACTTATCTCCTAGCTGGCGCAGACGCCGGCAGCAAACTCGACAAAGCCACCAAGCTGGGTGTGAAGCTCGTTACCGAGGCGGAGTTTCGGGCGATGCTGTGAACAGGAAGTGATCATCTTGATCCCTCCAATGGAGGTCGCCATGCAGAATGCAGCCGTGGGTCGCATGAGCCTGCGTAGTCTTGCTTCATGAAGTGCCATGGATGGGCGCGGGATCCCGTTCTCTCACTCCATCATCGGTTGCAAAATAGATGACGGGCTGCGGTTGCCTTCGCCTGCCGCAAATCACCGTTTGGCACTCGATCACAAGATTGCGGTTCTGGGCTCGCTCAAACCGAAAGTCGCTCGGGCCGCCCATTCAGTCTCTTAGGCGTAAAACGTTCCTTAGGAAACTCCGACTATCTCGGTATTATTAAAATACGAAACTCAAAAATGAATAAAATGTCATAAAAGAGAGCCAATTGCAAAACCTCACACCTTCGATGTTAAAAATGCTGTGTGTTGCGATCAGTTATGGCAGATAACACATTTAGCCTAAACAGCGTTGGTTTTCAGGGGTTTTGCAATTAGCTCAAGACTTGATCAAAGTGAATAAATATTTACAGATACTATCAAAATGGCACCGAATATCCATTTTGTGTTTCATTTATGATCTGTATGATGACTATCTCACGCTGCGCCATTTCCACCCTGTGCCTCCTTTTTGCTTCGATGGCTGGCATTTCGCTCCAAGCCCAGACGCTGGACTACCGGAATTACAACGCGATCATCTTCAACAACCTCAACACCACCTCTGACATCGAGGGCCGCACCTTTGTCGGCAATGACTTCACGGGCGCAAATTCTGCCAATCTGGGCAACCACCTCAAGAACACGGTGGCAACCACCGACCGCTCGTTCGTCGTGGGCAACAATCTCGTCAGCGGCAACCCGCTCAACCTGCAGCGCGGCAGCCTCTATATTGACGGCACCACCAATGGTCGCATCATCAACTTCAACGGCGGCGGTTCCGTGATGGCAGATCACAGCATCGACGCCTCCCTGAACCAGATTCGGGGTTACTCCGTCGAGCAGTCACAGGCCCTCAGCACCATGTTGGCGGACAGTACGGTCACTTTGCCTTCAAGCTCCCCTGGACCCACGAAATTCTTTGCCACGGCAGGTGCCGACGGCCTGGCGGTCTTCAATGTGACTGCCGCCTCTATTTTTGACAATCCCAATGGCCAGCAGTTTGAACTGATCACGGACGCCAGCACCGTCAACGTCCTCATCAACGTGAGCGGCACCTCGGTGAACTGGACCAACGGCAACATGGTGGGCAACTTCACCAGCAACTACTGGCAGGAGCACACGCTCTGGAACTTCTACGAGGCCTCCACCATCAACTTCAATGCCCACAACTTCAACGGCGGCATCCTGGCTCCTAATGCCTCCATCAGCACCTCCTCAAACATCGACGGGCTCGTGGTGGCGAACAATCTGACCACCAGCGCCGAAGTGCATCTCCCCGACAGCAACAGCCTCAATGCCTACGCCTATGACGGCTTTGCCGCGCCGGTTCCCGAGCCTGGCAGCGCCATCTTCCTCCTCGCCGCAGGGGGCCTGTTTCTGATCGTGCGGAATCGCCGTTTGGTGACCGGAAATAGCCGGTACTAAGTGAGTTGTATACGGTCGCTTCGTTGAATTCGGGAGCACTACGACTCCCAAACTATTGCCTGGGTATTGGAATCGTGATCCCTACCTTTTGGATGAAGTCGGTGAGTCGTCCGTACGGGATAAATTCGCCATCGTTGCCGTTCGAAGAGGGGATGGTTTGGATCGTATATTGGTCAATTCCTTCGATGAAGAGAATGTCCAGGAAACCGTTTTACCAGAGGGTGACTGTGACCGAGTTATTTTTGAATACTGCGCAAGGGTTGAGTCGCTAAAAATGGATCCGCAAGCCAACCACTAGACATTCAAGCAAGGGGATGATGCATCTGATTTTATCAGGCATCGCCTGCTGGCAAGGTCACAACAACTGCGCCTCGGCCTCGGCTTTAAACTCTTCGAGCAATCTCTTCAACTGCTGCGGTGTATGCGCCGCTTTCACAGCGGCGATGGCTTCCCCAGCGAGCACATCGCAGCGCTCGTTCTCAGTGTGTCCGGCGTGGCCTTTGACCCAGTGCCACTGGATCTTGTGCTGCGCAGTGGCAGCATCCAGCTCGCGCCACAGGTCGGCGTTTTTCACCGCCTGCTTGTTGCTGGTGCGCCAGCCGTTCCGCTTCCATCCCGCGATCCATTGGCTGATGCCTTGGCGCACATACTGCGAGTCGGTATGGAAGTCGATCTCGCAGGGCTCTTTGAGGATGCGCAGGGTCTCGATGAACAAAACCGAGTTTCGTGCGATGCTAAGCGCAGGAGATGGAGGTGGATCATCCGTAACTGATTAGCCCGCACAAGCCGTCGGCAAGGAGGCACCGCGAAGCAGGGAGGCAAACGCGCTCACGGTGTCT
>JBDNIB010000886.1:0-3879 GCA_041688535.1 Prosthecobacter sp. | reverse complement strand
TTTCACCCGAGTGCCGCTGATAACGGGGCCAATGGGTAGGGGCAATTTTTCTGCGGTATGACGCTCGACGCTGCAGAGACGCTGCTGGCCCCCGACGATGACGGGCGTTTTAGAGCCGCTGTTGGGGAAGAGGGCGGGGATGAGGTCGTTGTCGCCATCCTTGTCTCTAAAATCCTTGTCCTTGGCTTCGGCGATGCAGCCGAGCCGCCAGCCTTCGCGCAGGCGGAGATATTTGGCGGAGTAGAACTGCTCACCATTCTGGGTGCCGGTCTCGGCGGAGATGCCGATGCCAAAGGTGGACTCGGTGTCTGAGAAGTCGGCGTCTGAGATAAAGAGATTTGACGGATCTCTCAGATTAGACGCATCATTTTGGGGATTGAGGTAGGCGTTCCAGGCAGGGGCGCTCCACCAGGCTTTCGGCGTGGTTTTGGAGGCTGCTTGGGTGTTAGCAGCGGGGTATTGCAGCGGCGGTGGCAGGCTGGAGTGGGAGCGGTCAAATTTCGCCTTCAAAGGCTGGTAAGTGGCATCAGTGATGTGGCCGGCTTTCTCGTCGTTCTCGGCATGGCCTGCATCGAGCGGACGTGGGAAGAACCAGTCGCCAGAGCTGCTGACGGGAAAGGGTCCGGCGGTGAGGAGGCTGCCGAAAAGGCGGACATCTTTGGTTTCGGTTTCTCTGCGGTGGTCATGGCGATGCAGCTTCACGCCGCTGGCTTTTTCGAGATCGGCGCGATGCAGAGCGGCGTGGAGGGCGGCATTGAGCACGGTGGGCAGGGGCCATGCGGCTCCGTGGCCGATGAGGCTGCCGGACATAGGGCGGCCATCGCGAAAGAAGAGTGTGTCGGTGGGGTGAAGGAGCAGGGTGTTCATGCGGGGGAGTTGCCTTTCGGCGTGGTAGATTCTGGACGGGTGCGGTGGGTGAAGGCGACGGTGGTGCAGAGGCCGATGAGGGCGGTGAGCTGGGTTTGGGCGAGGGTGTGAAGGTTACCGAGGTAGGTGGCAAGAGCGGTGGTAAGGTCATCCCTGTCCTTTGGGGTGAGGGCTGCGGTGGACTGGCGGCTGACGGCAAAAGCAAACTCACGAGTGATAACCGCAGATAGATCCGTCTGATCTGCCGGATCTGCCGGATCTGCCAGATCTGCCTGACGACTGAGGTAAGGTGTGAGGAGCTGACAGACGCGGTGCGGGAACTTGCCGGTTAGCTTGCCGAGATCGAGCAGCACAGCGATCTGCTGGTAGAGCGCGAGGCCACCAAATTCCCACTTGGCACCCCACTCGCTGATCTCACCGGAGCGCTTCATGAGGGTGATTGAGAAAGCGGGGCGTCCGACGGTGTTCTTGGCTCGCTTTTCGGCCTTCTGAGCTTCGCGGATGAGGTCTTGCAGTGGCGCGTGGATGTGGGCGATGGCGATGCCTGCGGAGGCGTCGGGGTGGATCACTTCGCCTTTTTCGTTTTTCCCACTGATCTCCTTTGTCGCTTCGCAAAAGGCTTGGCGAAGGGCGGAAGCACATTCAAGGGCAGTGTCGGACGGGACGAGGGCGACGACGTCATCGCCGCCGGCATAGATGAGCTGGCCAGCGTGCTCGTCTTCGACAATGGCACGGACTTTGTTCAGTGCGAAGTCGCTGAGGGCAGCGCTAAATGCGGTGTGATGCTGGCGGAGTTCGCCCGGGTTTTCGAGTTCCTTGCCATCCACCCATTTGCCAATGTAGTCGCCGTCAAAGGCGATGGCGGCGATGTATTTGTCCCCGCCAGCGGTGGGATCGGTGTCGCGTTCATCATCTAGTTCTTCACGGCGGGCGGCGATGGCTGGGATGGAGCGAATGATGAACTCGCGGGATCCAGTTTTCAGTCCCTTGTCTCGGAGGTAAGCCAGATGCCATACGCGCTTGATGAAGGTGATCGGGCCGACATGGTCGCTGTGTTTGAAGAGTGACGGGATTTCACCGCCCTTCTTTTGCATTTGCTTCTGGAAGTCGGTGCCACCGCAGAGAGATTCTTCCTTCCCTGTGAGGCTGTCTTTCTCATGGCCAAGGGTCCAAGCTCCGCTGCCCCAGGCGACGAAATCGCGGGTCTGCCGCACGGCGTCGAGGTGCCAACCATTATCACGATAAGCTTCGGTGTAACCCCTTTCGCCGATGGGGGTGATCTGCCAAGAGATGGAGAGGTGCTTGTTGACGGCGTTGTTGAAGGCGGTCTCGGAGGTGGCGGGAATGTTGAGTGCAGCGTGCTGCTTCCAAACGGCTATGGCGATGGCCTGCCATTGGTCTTTGATGGCATCCTGAACCGCTTTGGCGATAGCGGTGGCTTTGCCTGAGTCAGCAGGGACTCGGGCGACGAAGAGATTCGGCAAGTTGGGCGTGAGCAGCGCTTTCTGATCTTGCTGCGGCCATTCGGAGAGCTGCTTCAGCAGTGGCTGTATGGCTGGATTGGGAAAGATGAGTTCACTGGCGTGCTCCGGCTTGAGCAACTCACGCAGTCCTTTGGCGACGAGGTAGCTCAGCAGATAACTCCCGCTCCAGAGATCGCGGGTGCTGCGGGCAGCGGCAATGAAGTCCTGAACAGGACCTATCTGAAATTTGAGAAGGGCTTTGCTCATCATGGTAGATTCAAGATTTGTGTGTCTATGGCTCGAAGTTGTTGACCCGATTCACCGCCATCCATGCGACAGGGATCGAGTGTGGCCGACCACATACGGACTGGGAAAAGAAAGCAGGAACATTTACACCATCTTTAATAGACAGCGCAAAATTGCTCAAAAAAATCACAAGACATCCGGTGATATCCGTCAGAGTTCCACGACCTAACTCGGCCTAACCCTTGAAATACCCCTGCAACTCCCCATCGAAATGCTCCAGCGCATTCTTGATCGGTAGCGGGACGCCGCCACCGAGGGCGCAGAAGGTGGTTTGCAAAATGGCACCCAACGGGTCAAGAGTACTCACGGCGTGTCTGGCTTCTCGAAACGTTTCATCGCCAGATCGAGCGTGGACGAAAGCTGCTTGGGATTGGCAGCTGTGTATTCGGTGGCGAATTCTTCCAGCATCTCCAGATCCACGAGATCCTTGCGGCGGTTGGAGGCTTTTTTGCTAGCGATGATGTCACGCAGGTTCGCTACGGGGAAAATGTCTTCCATGATCCGGCGCGACCTTGCCGACTCAAACGAGTCGATGCCGTCCGGGGCGTGGATGATGTCCACGTCGAAAGGACCGTCTTTGATCTGAACAAAGTCCTTCCCCACAATCAGGGCCGCCGCTGTCTCTGGATCGATTTCAAAACCAATTTCCCTCAAGGCCGCGATGCACCGCAGGGCGTTCTCGCGGCTGCGGGGCGCGCACAGGTCGAGGTCCAGCGTCGTACCGGGATAGCCAAGCAGGATGGCACCAGCCTTGCCCAAATAAAGGTAGTCCGCCCCATGGCGGGCAAGGGCCTCCGAAAGCTCGCGTGCCTGGACGAGTTCAAACTTGGGCTGGGGAGGCGGCGGGGGCATAACCAAGATAGGAGGGGAGATTTTCCTCACACCAGGCGCGGTACTCGGCCATCGTTGCGAAAGAGCGGTTCACCTGCTCGCGGTTCGCCGCACGCACAAAACCATACTTCAAGCGTGCGCTGAGTGGACGCCGCATCTGACGACGGCACTGTTCGCGCCAAAGGTCCATGGTGTTTGTCTCGGTTTGCGGCATGGGAGCTGAAGTTACTTTTGGAAATACGGTGCCAACTCCTCGTTAAAATGCTCCAAGGCATTCTTGATCGGCAGTGGGACGCCGCCGCCGAGGGCGCAGAGGCTGGTCTGCTCCATGGTGTCGAGGAGGTCGGTGATGAGCTCGCGGTCGATCTTGTAGCTGCTGTCGGCGCGGGCTTTGGCGATGAGTTCTTTGCCG
>JBDNIB010000885.1:0-4209 GCA_041688535.1 Prosthecobacter sp. | reverse complement strand
GGCATTGGCAATGACGAATGACAAATGAACGGACGTGGTGGCGTTACATCAGCTCGCGGCGGGCGACGACGAGGGTGCGCTGGCGGTTGCGGCGGAGGGAGAACTGCTCACGGGTGGGCGGCAGGGTTTCGCTGCCGCCGTGTTCGATGAGCACGGTAACAGCCTGCGGCTGCACGGTCAGCTCCAGAAAGCGCAGCAGGGGCGTGCCGCGCGTGCGGAAGAAGCAGTGTAGGGGAATGTGCGGGTGGGCGGCATTCCACAGCCAGCGGGCGGGCGGGAAGCGCTCCTCGTCCATCAGGGCGCAGAGGATTTCACGCAGCACTAACTCGCCGTGCTGGCGCGACCATTTCCAGGCCTCGCGGCGGTTCAGCAGCTCATTGAATTTCGCCACCAGCGGGTTCGCATGTGCCTGCTCCATTTCCTGGATGAGTTCGCGGGCATGTACCTTCATCGCTTGCTGGAAATCCGCACGCGAGATGTGCCCGCTGTCTAACCAGCGGAATAACTGCTGCGGCGTGGGAACGGGATCGAGCGTGATCATCGGGAATGGGCACTTTTGGCGCGTTCACGGGGATGCGCAAACAGCCAGTGTTAGTGGTGGCCCGGAATTGGAACAGGAGGCAAGGGTGGGAACAGAGGGCCGGAGGAATTGGCCGCAAAAAACGCAAAAGGGGAGCAAATGACGGATTTTTTGCATCTCTTTGCGGCCAATCGAAAATCTGCGGCTGGGTGCCAGAACCTGGCTGATCAGGGGGCTTCCTCGTCCTCGTCGGGGACGACGTTCATGGGAATGTCGAGGATGCGGAGGAGATTGTGGTAGCGGTCGGTCCAGAGGCGGATGTCGTGCTTGAGCTGGACTTCGTTACCGAGGAGTTCGGCGGGCGTGGCGGCGAGGAAGGCCTCATTCTTGGTGACGAGGATGTAGTCGGTAGCGTCGTGGTCGCCATCCGCCTCGGTGGCGATGCGGGTGGTCTTGAAACCGAGTTCGCGGGCGAGTTGCTCGATGACCGGGGCGAGCACGAGGTAGGAATTGGTGACATGGACGGCGATGATGCCGTCTGGCTTCATGTGGCGCTGGTAGATGGTGAAGGCCTCCAGGGTGAGGAGATGCACGGGGACGGAGTCGCCGCTGAAGGCGTCGAGCAGGAGGACATCGAACTGCTGGGATTCCTCGCGGGCGAGGGCGAGGCGGGCGTCGGCGGTGACGATCTCGACGGTGGCACCACGGGTGCGGGCGTCGGCGAGATAAGTGAAGTGTTTGTCCGCGATGCGGACGACGTCGGGATTGATGTCGTAGAAGCGCAGGGTGTGGCCTTTTTTCGCGTAGCAGGAGACGGTGCCTGCGCCCATGCCGACGACGCCGATGCGGGCGTCACTGCGTTCTTTGAGAGAGTCCAGGGCCTTGCCGATGCCAGTGTGGTGGCCGTAGTAGGAGGTGGGTTCCTCGCGCAGGCTGTCGCCGAGGTTCTGCATGCCATGAACGATGCCACCGTTGCTCAGTTCGCGGTATTTCATGTCCAGGCCGCTGTCGTATTCCTCCGCGACGGAGAGCATGCCGTAGAAGTTGCGCACGCGCTCCAGGCGATCGGCGTTTTTGAAACCGAGGTCACACATCATGAGGACGGCGCAGGTGAACTGCACGCCGAGCAGGAGCAGGGTGATGAGGCCGATGCGGAAGCCGCCACGGCGGACGGCGCGGACGATGAGCAGGAGGATGCAGGCGGCGATGACGCCGAGCACCGCCCACAGTGTCCACTGCGGCACCGCCGCAGCCAGCTTGAGCTGATTGTCGAGCAAAGGCTTGAAAACGCCCTGCTTGTTGAGCACCCAGCCTTCCCAGGCCAGCAGCGGCAGAAGCACGGCCAGCAGCAGCCAGGCCCATACTTTTTTCAACTGCCACACGGCCCGCAGCAGCACGAGGCAGGCCAGCACGAAGACGAGGGTGAGCGTGAGCGGCCACTCGACAAAGGTCACAAACAGACGCGGCGCACCCAGGCTGACAAACAAGCCGCCCAGTGCGCCGCCGAAGGACATGAGCAGATAAAATTCGGTGAGCCGGCGTGGCGCGGGCTTCAGCCGGGTCAGCTCGCCATGGCAGAGCATGCAGGCGAAGAACATGGCACCAAAGGCCCAACCGAGTTCCCACAGGTAGTTCGGCGTCCAGTCAAAGTTCCACCAGGATTGCTTTTCCAATTGGTCATTGGTGCAGGTGAAGAAGAGCAGGGCCAGCGCGGGCAGCGCCCATAGCACCGGCACCTTCGCATACCAGCGCTCATGCTCGAAGCAGATGATGAAGGTGAGCAGGTAGAGGCTGAGCGGGGCGACCCAGAGGAAGGGGATGACGGCCACGTCCTGGCAGACGTGGTTGGTGGCGGCCAGCAGCACGCTGCTGGCGAGTGCGGGCAGCAGCACCCAGAGGCCGCGCCGCAGCCAGCCGGGATGATCGGCGGCGGGGTCGATGACCTCCGCCGGTTTCGCCGCCGCCGCGATGGCCTGATGGCGGTCCAGCCAGATGCCGGAGAGGGAAAGCACGACGAACGCGCCGAAACCGATGGCCCACAGCGTGGTCTGCTCCAGCACGTCCCAGCGCACTTCAAAGAATAGCGGATAGCTCAGCAGCGCCGCCAGCGAGCCGATGTTCGACAGCGCATACAGCCGCCACGGGCTGCCGCCGCCGCTGGCGCGCGTGAACCACACCTGCACCAGCGGGCTGGTGCTGGAGAGCACGAAGTACGGCAGGCCCACGCTGGCCGCCAGCAGCAGCAGGATGCGCAGTGCGGGATCTTCCATGCCCGTCGGCTTCCAGATTTCACCGGGCGCGATCGGCAGCATGGCGATGGCCGCGCCGAGCAGCAGACCGTGCAGGATGCCCTGCCATTTGCGCGGCAGCAGCGTCAGCGTATGCGCATACGCATAACCGCCGAACAGCACGATCTGGAAGAACAGCATGCACGTCGTCCACACGCCCGGACTACCGCCAAACCACGGCAGGATGAACTTGCTGATGATCGGCTGAACCTGGAACAACAAAAACGCGCTGAGCAGGCTCAGCGCGCCGAGGATCAGGCCGGGAACAAGACGGGAAGGAGCAGGGGAGGACATGGAAGGCGCGGAGGCTGTCACAACGCCACGAGTTTGGGAAGATGAAAGTAAGGAGATTGTGCGGCTGGGGGCGGTGGGCAGTGAACGGTAAGATGTTAGAGGTAAGAGGTGAACAGAGAACGCCAAGCTTCTTGCTCCACGCCAGTGCCGCGACATTATGCCGCATGCCGCAGCCGCCACGCCGACCTTTCCGCCCACGTCCCACGACCGCCCGTGCCCAGGGGCCGGCCCGCGAGCATGGCACGTCCTGGGAAAAGTCGGCGGACTGGTATGACCGCATCATCGGCGAGCGCGGTTCCGAGTTGTACCAAGCCGTGGTCATTCCCGGCGCGCTGCAACTGCTCGCGCCAAAGCGCGGCGAGCGCGTGCTGGACCTCGGCTGCGGGCAGGGCGTGTTCTGCCGGGCGTTGGCGCAGAAAGGCTGTGAAGTCACCGGTGTGGATGCCGCACCCACCTTGATCCAAAAGGCGCGCACCTATCCCGTGAAGCCGCCCGTGCGCTACCTCGCCCGCGATGCTGCGCAGATTGAGGATTTAGGCGAGTTCGATGCCGCCTCCGCCATTCTCTGTGTGCAGAACATGGAGCACCTGGATGTCGTCGCGGCGGCGGCCGCGCAGGTGCTCAAACCCGGCGGGCGCATGCTGTGGGTCGTCAATCATCCCGCCTTCCGCATCCCGCGCCAGTCGAGCTGGGGTAATGATGAGGAGCGCAAGATCCAGTACCGCCGCACGGACGCCTACAGCAGCACGCTGAGCATCCCCATCATCATGCATCCGGGCCAGGCGGACAGCGAGAGCACCATCTCCTTCCACCGCAGCCTGCAAACCCTCAGCAGCACCGGCTTCAGCGCCGGACTGCGGCTGGCCGGCATTGAGGAATGGTACTCGCACAAAGAAAGCCAGCCCGGACCCCGAGCACGGGCGGAGAACCGCGCGCGGAAGGAATTTCCGCTGTTTCTCGCGCTCTTGTGGGAGAAGCGGTGATCAAGACGCCGACCGGTTGCCTGTGCCACAATAGCGGGTTCGGCAACGGAGCTTAGCCTGCACTTCTCCCACTCTCAACGTTGACAAGCGGCGTTGTAGCGCGGAATTCCGATTCCGCGAAGGG
>JBDNIB010000111.1:0-8448 GCA_041688535.1 Prosthecobacter sp. | reverse complement strand
CTTGAGGTAGGCGACGGCGAGGAAAGGAATCACCCCGGCGAGCACACCAATGATGACCGCAGAAGTGGCGGTGACGAAACCGGCACCCGGAGTGATGACCACGAGACCGGCGACAATGCCCGAGCAGAAGCCTAGCACGGAGGGCTTGCCACGCAGAATCCATTCGGCGACCGCCCAGACGAAGCCAGCGGTGGCTGCGGCGAGTGTGGTGGTGGTGAAGGCGTTGGCGGCGATGCCGTCCGCGCCGAGGGCGGAACCGGCATTGAAGCCGTACCAGCCGACCCAGAGCATGCCGGTGCCGATGGCGCACATGACCATGCTGTGTGGGGCCATCTGGTCCTTGCCGTAGCCTTTGCGCTTGCCGAGGATGATGCAGAGCACCAAGGCACTCCAGCCGGAGGTCATGTGAACGACCGTGCCGCCGGCAAAGTCGATGGCCTTGATGCTTGCGTCAGGATTGAGCGGACCGCACATGAAGCCAGTGGCCGCCCAGACCATGTGGGCGAAGGGGAAATAGACCGCGAACATCCACAGGGCGACGAAAACGAGCACGGCGATGAACTTCATGCGCTCGGCGATGGCACCCACGATGAGGGCTGGGGTGATGATGGCGAAGCTGAGCTGGAACATGGCCCACATGGAGTCGGAGATCCACCAGTAGCCGGCGCCCGAGGCGTATGGCGACACTCCATCCAGCATTTTATACTGAAGGTCGCCGATGAAGGCATTGCCAGCACCGAAGGACAGGCTGTAACCGCAGGCCCACCAAAGAATGGTGACGAGGCCGGCGATGCCCATGCATTGCGCGATGACGGAGAGGACGTTCTTTTTGCGGACCAGGCCGCCGTAGAACAAGGCGAGACCGGGCAGCGTCATGAAAATGACCAAGGCGGTGCTGACCATCTGCCAGGCGTTGTGGCCTGGACCAGGCCCGGCGATGTTGGACTTCCATTCCGTGTCCCCATCCTTGCCGGCCTGGCCGTTAGTGATGTATTTTTCCAGGTCAAAAATGCGCTGCTCGATGGTGGGACCCGCAGGTTCAGGCGCGGCCGGGGCGGCGGCGGGAGCGGGTGCCTCAACGGGAGGCGCAGCCGCCGCATTCTGGGCCTGGGTGAAATGGGTGCCTATGGAGGAGAGCGCAAGACCGCCACAAAGGGCGAGGGCGCGCCAGCGCGGATGGTTGAGTGTCATGGTTGTGGAATGGTGTGGTGGTGAGAAACCCCGGAAGTGAGGTCTGATTAAGCGCACGAAGCAGGGGCTGTGCCAATCGCGCCACTTAATTTTCATCGGCAACAAAAAAGCCGCCCCAGATGGGGCGGCCTTCGTGATGTTACAGCAGGAGCAGAGTGGCTCAGCCCAATTCTGTGGCGTCCTGGCCGAAGTGGTAGGCGGGTGAGCCGTGTTCTTCGACATCCAGACCCCGCATTTCTTCTTCGGCGCTCACGCGGATGCCGATGGTGACCTTCAGCGCGATGGCGAGGATGAGGGAGAAGACAAAGGCAAAGGCACTGACGGAGAAGGTGCCCAATGCCTGCTTGGCGACCGTGTGTGCTTCATTCATCGAGAAGATACCGACTGCGAGGGTGCCCCAGATGCCGCAGACGCCGTGGACTGAGATAGCACCGACTGGATCGTCGATTTTGATTTTGTCGAAGAAGAGCACCGAGAAAACCACGATCACACCGGCGATGGCACCGATGAGGGCGGCGGAACCGACGCCGACGGTGTCTGCACCGGCGGTGATGCCGACCAAGCCGGCGAGGATGCCGTTCAGTGCCATGGAGAGGTCAGGCTTTTTGAGCAGAATCCATGAGGCAAAGATGGCGGCGATACCACCCGCACAACCGGCGAGCGTCGTGGTGACGAAGACGAGGGAGACCGGTCCAGGGGAGGCACTGAGGACCGAACCGCCGTTGAATCCGAACCAGCCGAGGAACAGGAGGAAGACGCCGATGGTGGCCAGCGGCAGGGAGTGCGGCAGGATGGGCTTCACACGGCCGTCAGAGAGGAATTTGCCTTTGCGTGGGCCGAGGACGATCACTGCGGCGAGAGCGGCAAAACCGCCGAAGGCATGCACGAGAGTAGAACCGGCGAAGTCTTTGAAGCCAGCGTCAGCGAGCCAGCCTGCGCCCCACTGCCAGGAACCGGTGACCGGATAAGCGAAGGTGACGAGCAGCACGGCGTAGATCATGAAACTGCCCAGTTTGACACGCTCGGCGACCGCGCCGGAGACGATGGTGGCGGCAGTGGCGGCGAACATCGCCTGGAACAGGAAATCCGTGAGCTGCGTCATGCAGAGCGCGGTCTTGCCGTAGTCGTAAGTAAGAGCGGAGCCAGTCCAAGTTTCAATAGGCTTGCCCATGGCGAAGAATTCGCCCAAGGCCCAGCCATCGCCGGGATACATGGCGTTGTAACCCCACACCGCGTAGCTGAGCACGCCCATGCAGACGATGAAGACGTTCTTGAACAGGATGTTGTTGGTGTTCTTCGACTGGCACAGACCGCTTTCCACCGTGGAGAAGCCGAGATGCATGATGAACACGAGGGCGGCGGACAACAGGAGCCACAGGTTCGATATGGTGAAGAAATCGAACGCGGGGCCTTGTTCCGCCATCAGGGCTGCGAGAGCCTCGTCAGGAGTTCCAGGAGGGGCTTCTGCGGCAGCGACCTCGGCGGGCGCAGCAGGTGCTGCTGGCTCTGGAGCGGCGGCGGTGACAGCGGCGGGCGCTGGTGCGGGTGTGGCATCTTGCGCTTGGAGATCACCAAGGCTGAATGCGATGCAGGAGAAGGCGGCTGCAGCGGTCATCGCTAGGCCGCGCCAGTTTTGAGTGTGTGTGTGTTTGAGCATAAGTCGGTGATTGGATGAACTCCAATTCCCTTCCCTAGCATCGTGCGTGCCAAGTCTGGTTTTGATTTGCCAGAGCAGACGCCGCCGCGTCTGCCAAGTGGGCAATCACAGAAGAAATCGCCCTGCGACCGGGCACAAAAAAAGCGGATGGCATGACCATCCGCTTTGATTGGTGGACTGAATTTTTCGTGCCGTCCTATTTCGCAAATGGGCTGAGAGCGAGCTGCTTGAAGACCTCTGCCAGCGTGGCGACCTGATCCTTCGGGCCGGTGAGCTTGATGAAGACGTTGTTTTCACCGGCCGGAATGATGGCACCGAGCATGGTGTAGCCAGTCTTGGGCGTTTTGGCACCCATCGGCGGACCGTCATTGTAGGTGCCGGTGGCGGTGACGAGAGTGACTTTGACGCCACCAGCGTCGAGTTCCTCGATCTTGGATTCAAGCTTCGGCTCTGGGGCGAACTGGCCGAGCCAGCGGTCCACATTGGCCTGCACGCCACCGGCGGCACCGAAGCTGAAGAAGGCGACTTCAAGGGGCTTCTCAGCACCCTCGACCTTGGCTTCCAAAGTCGCGACACGCATCATGCTGGTGGTGGCGGACTTGGTCCAGGCGGACGGATACTTGAAGGTGAGACCGGAAGCCTCCAGGGGAGTCGTGTCAGCGGCAAGCACGGCGGCGGTGAGGCCGAGTGCGATGAAGGTGGTGGTGAGCAGGTGTTTCATGGGTGCGCGTTGGTTGGAGAACAATTACTTACTTGGTGACGTGCATGACACCACGCATGAGCATCCAATGACCGGGGAAGGTGCAGATGTAGGGATAGTCGCCAGCTTCCGCTGGAGCGGTGAACTCGATGGTTTCGCTCTGGTTCGGCTGCACCAGCTTGGTGTTGACGAGGATGTCGGGCTTGGCGGCCTCGGGGATGTAGCTCTTGGCCATGCCCTGAGGATCAGCGAGCATCGCATTGGCCTGCGCACCGACGGCGTCGAGCTTGCCGGGCTTGAGCAAGAGGAAATTGTGCGGCTGGGGCAGTATGCCACCGGTGTTGTTGAGCGTGAGCTTCACTTTTTGGCCGGCTTTGACGGAGAGCTCGGTTTTTTCATAAGCCAGCGGGCTGGAGGCATTGGCGCTGGGCTTGAGTTCGATGACGGCAACGTCTGCATCCTGCGCGAGGGCGGGAAGGGTGATTGCAGCAATAGTGATGGCGAGGAGGCAGGTGAACTTCATGTTTTTATGGGTAGTATTGCGGGGGAGCACTAATCGGGCTGTGACGACGATGAATTTCAACTACTTTCGCTGAGATGCTGGCATTGGCGGTGTTACTCTGGCACGAAAGTTTCTTCCCGGCCTCATCGTAGTCACCATGCATGAATGAATTTCGCGCCACCTCCCTCGCCGCCCATTCGCTCAGCCGCCGCCATGTGTTGCGGGGGCTGGGTTCGATGATTTCATTGCCGTTTCTGGAGTCTTTCGGCACGCGGGCTTTTGCGGCTGCCAAACCCGCCGCCAAGCCTATGCGGGCGGCGTGGCTCTACATTCCGAACGGGGTGAATGTGGGGCAGTGGATGACCACAGGGGAGGGGAACAGTTATGAGATCTCCGCGTCGCTGAAAGTGATCGAAAACAACCGCCAGGATTTCATGGTGGTGTCGGGATTGATGCAGGATTTTGCGCGTAGCCACGGCAACGGCGGTGGTGATCCTGCGCGTGCCACGGCGACTTTCCTCACCGGCTGCATGCCGAAGAACACCGCCGGCGCGGACATCCAACTGGGCATCTCCGTGGATCAGATCGCGGCGCAGAAAATCGGTCATTTGACACGTCTGCCATCTTTGGAATTGAGCACGGACGGCCAGCGCAGTTCCGGCAAGTGTGACTCGGGTTATTCCTGTGCTTATCAGTACAATCTGGCCTGGAAAAATGAAACGATGCCGATGGCTCCCGAAATGGACCCCAGGCTGGTGTTTGAGCGCCTGTTTGGCCTGGGAGCGACGGCGGGCAATGGACCCGAGGCCGCGCGGGCGAAACGCATGCAGAGCAGCATTCTCGACACCGTGCTGGATGAGGCCAAAAGCCTGCAAGGCAGGGTGAACGCGGGCGACCGCCGCAAGTTGGACGAGTATTTTTCATCCGTGCGTGACATCGAGCAGCGCATCGAGCGCGCGGAGAAATTTTCCGCCCAAATGCCGGACACGAAAATCCCGGAGGGCATCCCGGACACCTATGAGGAGCACATCCGCACGATGTTTGACCTGATGGTGTTGGCGTTCCAGACGGATGCGACGCGGCTTTCCACTTTCATGCTCGCGCATGATGGCAGCAATCGCAGCTTCCCGGACCTCGGTGTGCCTGACGCGCACCATTCGCTCTCGCATCATCAAAGTGATCCGGTGAAACTGGAGAAGATCGCTAAAATCGACCAGTTTTACTTGCGCCAGTTCGGCTACTTCCTCGACAAGATGAAATCGGTCAAAGAAGGCGATGCCACGCTGCTGGATAACTCGATGATCGTGTTCGGTGGTGGCATCGGCGACGGCAATCGCCACAACCACGACGATCTGCCCATCCTGCTGGCCGGACGCGCAGGCGGCACCTTCACACCGGGCAAACGCATGGTGTTGCCAGGCGAAACGCCGATGACGAACCTCTATCTCTCCATGCTGGATCGCTTTGGGGTGCCAGCTGAAAAAGTGGGCGACAGCACGGGCAGGCTGGAAGTGATCTGAACGCTTTTTCTCATCAACGTCCGGCAGGCAGCGGTCGCTTGATGGTGGAAGGGATGTTGGGATCGGACTTTTTGATACCTGGAGGAGGCGTGTTTCCGCCGGATTTGCCATTGCCGACACCATTTTTAGAAATCCCAGGGGGCATGGTTTCAGCTTCCTTGGCTTTCTGTGGGGTGGAGATCTGGCGAGGGCCGGCTGGCAGTGAATACCAGTGCAACTGTGGCACGGCACTGAGTTCGACCCACTGCTGCGAGCCGAGTTTTTTCCATTCAAGCTCGACGACGGCCCAGACATGCGTTTCCCACGGCAGGCGCACACGCAACTCCTGTGAGAGTTTGGAGTCTTTGTCGAGGAAGACGGATGCCTGGAAGGAATTGGGCGGTGCCGGGCTGACGCGGAAGGCATCTTTGCGATCCAGGTTTGGGATGCCATCTTCAAAATAGTGATGGCGGATGATACCGACGTGGAATCGTGCCGGTCCTTCTTGATAAGCCTGGAAATACTTCTCCAGCAGGCGGTCTTTGAATTCAACAAAAGCGAGCCAGTCCACTTTGAAGCCATCAGACTGCTCTTCCAGCATCACTGGCACCGGAAACTCCCAGGTTTTGTTTTCCAGACTGAAGATGCAGTGTTTGCCGGAGCCGAGTTCGGGATTTGGATCCATGCGCACAAACTGGATACGGTCCACACTGACCGGGCCGTCGGCCGAACGTGAGTAGTAGAGCTCCATCAGCGGTTTCATATGCTCGGTGCCGAGAGTGTATTGGAGACGTTCGGTGAGAGAATTGGCGGCGAGAAATTTTTTCAACGCCTCAACGGCTGGTCTGGCTTCTGGCGGGGCGTCGTCCTCTGCCAGCATGCGGCCCGCAGTCGGATCGGCCAGCGGAGCAGATGACGCCACGTTTGCGGCGGAACTAGGGGGGACCTCAAGCAGCGTGCCGGAGGATGCGGACATGCTGGGAGTGGTTTGAACCCGTGCGTCAGGTGTGAGGGGAGGATTGGCAGACCCGGTGACAACTTCGGGTGAAATGGCGGGCTGCGCCTTCAGGGTCGTCGGTTCTGTAGGGTTAAAACCACCAATCATGAGGGGTGGTTTGCTGGTTTCCGCAATGAGCGAAGGTGCGGGAGTGGTATCACTCATCCGGGGAGTCTGATCAGGAGATGGCGCAGTTGTTGGGGCTGGCAAGTGAGCTTTGGCACCAGTCTCCACCTCATCCTGGGCAGCTAGGTTGGGAAAGATGTCGGGAAGATAGTCCTTCAGCAGAAACCCCACAAGACCGAGGAATCCCAGCAGGAACACAGCGGCAAAAGCCAGCCGGATGAAATTGGTTCCGCGTGGTGTCCGCAAATTGGCGATATGGCGTCCTGCTGGCATCGAGGCTGCTGCGGGAGGTTGTCCACCTGCGCCACCGAGGATGAGTGAGGGGGCACCGCCAGCATGCAGGGGAAGGGTGGTGGGGGAAATCGGTGCCGCAGGGATGTTTCTGCCGAGTAGGGAACCCCCAGCCGGAATGCCCGCCATTGCTGCCATGCCGCCCAAGATTGTGCTGCCCGCAGGCAGCATGTTCGCCAACGCCGGGGCACCGGGGATGAGCCGTGAATGATTGGGTATGGCACCACTGGAAAGGCCACCTGCTGGGGAATCCATGGGACCGGGCGCTGGCATTCCTGCCAATGGAACGGAGGACCAAGGCATCTGACCAGCTCCACCGAGTGCTGCCGTGACAGGGGCCTGACCAGGAGCGCGTTTTGGCGGCAGTCCCATGCTAGGCGTTGGGGATGTAACACCTGCACCTGCCATGCCATCCACTATGGGAGATTGGGGTGGCGGCGTCCAAACAGGCGGAGCCGCAGGAACTTGCGCTACGGCAGGTACTTGAGGCCACTGCTGCGGTGCCTGTGATACCGCAGGCATTGGTGAAGTGACTGTCTGCCCACAATAAGGGCACGGCCCAGAGACACCGCCCATTTGAGCAGGTACGGTCAGTGTGGTGTGGCAGAAGCCACATTGGAACTGGAGAATGTCCGGGTTCATCCCATCAAGTCATTATGTCAATTTCAGCAATTATCATTCAAGGATTGGTTTTGACAAATTGAAGTTCTAAAAGACTTACTTGAGGCGATGGCCATTACGCTTGGAATTCATGAATAACGCATCATGCCACCGCCGCCACCGGTAAAGGCTCCGCCGAGCCGAGGAACGGTTTCAGGTTCTGGCAGAACCCAGACGTGGTTTTGCTGCCTAAGCCGCCGGTGAAGGTGAAACTTCCAGCCAGCGGCACCAATGAACCCAAGCACCAGCAGACCACCGCCGCCCCCTATCATGAGGGAGTGTAATCCGACGGAGCCAGCCGCAGGCATGGTTGCAGTTTCTGGTGCGATTTCGGCCAGGGTCTGCGTTTTGACCAGCGTGTTTGCAAGAGTGGGACGGAGTGCTTTTTGCAGCCAGAACAGGCGTGTCGAAAGATGCACGGCGTAGCGGTGCAGTTGATCGTGAACATCGCTGCTTTGCAGTGCTTCGCGCATGCAGGCTTGGACTGTCTCGGTGAGGAACGCCGCAGAAGTCTGGTCATGCACGGTCTTGCTGACAAACAACCGTGCCCGCCACGGCTCTGCCAGTGGATAGACGAGCAGGCAGGCTTCAGCTTGGAGCAGGCTGCCGGAAGCAATTTTATCCAGATCAGCCCCCTTTGGCAGTTTGCTGTCATGCGCGATGATCAAAACATGCAGCTTGATGCGTGAATCGCGGGCGTGAAATTCGAGAAAACGCATCATGTCATGGTGAGGCATCTCCGGCACGAGCAGGTCTGGGTCGATCAGATAATCTTTGGGCAGAGCCTGCGCGCACACAGCCAGGAACTCGGGGGTTACTTCTTTT
>JBDNIB010000884.1:0-1699 GCA_041688535.1 Prosthecobacter sp. | reverse complement strand
TCACAACACAGACCCCATTCACCCAGTGAAAATCAATATTTCAGCTTGACGCAATTTTTCAGAGAAGGGTGCAACTGGCTGACAAAGTGAGGACAAAAGTCATTCTCAAATCGCCGCAAACGTAAGCAGCCGGGGCATCCTGGGTGGCGTGGCGTGTGAGCTGCCAGCAGCCGCAGCGGCAGCCGGGCCGAGTGGAGATTTCCAGGCATGAAAAAGCGGGCGTCTGGTCCAGACGCCCGCTGCAGCATGCAAACGGTGTGGTGTCGGTCAGGGCAGCGCCCGGCCAGCTTTACGCACCCGCTCCGCGTGACGGGCCACCACCGCCGCCGCCCACGGTGGGGCGGCTGCCGGCTTCGCGGTCGAGAACGAGGAGGCTGGCGGTGTCGTTGTCGGCGAGCTTGAGGCGCTCAAGCATGTCGCCGACGTTTTTCTCCTCTTCCATCTGCTCGTTGAGGAACCAGAGCAGGAGGTTCTTGGAGGCGTGGTCTTTGACCTGGTCGGCGACTTCAAAGAGGTCGTTGATCTGCTGGGTGACCTTCTGCTCCTGCTTGAGGCTGTGCTGGAAGACGTCGATGGGGGATTTGAAGTCGGACTTCGGTTTGGCGATGGGCTGGAGCTCGACCTTGGCGTCACGGTTCACGAGGTACTGGTAGAACTTGTGCGCGTGCAGGGTCTCCTCGCGGCTCTGGGCGTACATCCACTGGGCGAAGCCGGAGTAGGGCGTCTGCTCAAACCAGGCGGCCATGGCAAGATAGACGTAGGAGGAGCCCATTTCGTTGTTGATCTGTTCGTTGAGCAGCTTGGTGAGTTTGGGATTGAGTGTCATGGTGTGGTGGGGGTGTAGTGAAGGTTGATGGGATTGAACCAGAGGCGCGGACGGCACGCAAGCCGGCAGGACTGATTTTTTGACCGCCTGCGGGCGGCAATACGAGTGCGGCGGATGAATCTCTTTTGTTTTAGCGAGTCTGCGCCACGATGAAATTCCCCCCATCAGCCGAGATGCCTCCAAACGCCGCCTCTCAATCTCATGCCCATCACCCGCAGGTCGTGCGGCGGAATTTCCTCTGCCACTGCCTGGAGGGCGGGCTGTACATGGGCGGGGTGGCCTTTCTCCAGCCGGAGACGGTGATGCCGAAGATGGTGGAGCAACTCGGTGGGCGCTCCGCGATCATCGCGATCATGCCCGCGATCCTGCCGGCGACGTTTGCGCTAGCAGGACTGTTTGTATCGCCACTGGTGGAGGGGCTGACGCGGTTCAAGCCGTGGGTGATGTTTTTTGGGCTGCTGCAACGGCTGCCCTACCTGGTGGCCGGTCTGGTGCTGTGGTATGGCGAGCATCTGGACGGCTGGGTGCTGCCGGTGGTGGTGCTGACGCCGGTCATTTCCGGCCTGATCGGCGGCGTGGGCGTGGTGGCGTGGATGGAAATGGTGACGCGCATGGTGCCGGAGCGCATCCGCGCGGCGGGCTGGGCCGTGCGCTACATCACGCAGGCCTGCATCGGCATGGGAGCGGGGGCGGTGATCCACCAGACGCTGACGGATCTGCCTGGGCAGCGCGGCTATGCGCTGCTGCACCTGATCACCTTTGGTTTTTTACTCCTGTCCTGGCTGTCGCAATTTTTCATGCGCGAGCTGCCGGAGGGGCATCATTACCATCCGCACACGGGCAGCTATTGGAGTTATTTGCGCGGTCTGCCGG
>JBDNIB010000883.1:0-6393 GCA_041688535.1 Prosthecobacter sp. | reverse complement strand
GGCGAAGTAGAGTTTGCCGTCGGCGAGGATCGGCGAGGCGCTGAATTTGCCGCCGATGCGCTCGCGGTAGAAGGCTTCGCCGGTTTTTGTGTCCACGCAGCTCACGATGCCGCCGTCATCGACGTAGAAGAGCAGGCCGTCGTGCAAGACGGGCGAGCACATCTTCGGCGCGTTTTTGTTGTTCCGCCACGCGACCTCCGGCGTCTTCAAGCCGGCGTATTTGAGCGCGATGACCGCCGATTTGCCGAACGCCGTACTGAAATAGATCTGCTGGTCATCGGCAACCGGCACGGTGGACATGGAGAAGCCGAGCTCGCCATAATGGATCTGCCACAGCTCTTTGCCAGTGTCGGGATCATAGCCGTAGATGTTGTTGGCGGCGGAGCTGACCACTTGCGGCTGGCCGTTGATCATGACGATGAGCGGCGTGCCATAGGCTTTGCGCTGCTGCGGGCGTGGGTCCATCTCGCCGCTGCGCATGGCTTTCCACGCGACCTTGCCGGTGTTCTTGTCGAACGCGGCGATGAACTGCTGGTCGCTGCCGTCGAAATGCGCGATCAAACGATCGCCATGCAGCACGGCGGTGGAGCCGGGGCCGTTTTCGTGCATGACTTGCAACTCTTCGTTTTTCCACAGTACTTTCAAAGTCTTCGTGTCGAGTGCGACGGTGCCAAAGGCCCCGAAGTGCGCGTAGAGCCGACCTTCTTCGAGCACGGGCGTGGGAGAGGCGTAGCTGTTGAGCTGGTGCGCCCACTGCGGATCTTTCACGTTCAGCACTTCGATGTCGTGCAGGATCTTGCCGCTGCTGCGATCCACGCAAAGGACGTGCAGGCCCACAGAACCGAGCACGGTGAGTGGTTGGTCGCCGGTGTTGGATTCGAGGCGGTGTCTGGCCTCCTCGGGCGTTGCGGCTTTCTCAAAAGCAGCGGTCAGCCAGATGTGGTCGCCCGACATGACGGGCGTGGAGTGGCCGCGACCGGGCAGCTCTGTCTTCCACGCGATGTTGCTGGTCTCGCTCCAAGTGTCGGGAAGATTTGTGGCCTGCGCATGGCCCTGGGCGGTGGAGCCGCGCCATTGAGGCCAGTTGGCGGCGAATGCAGTGGAGGTGAGGAGCAGAAGCGGCAGAATGCGGGAGATCATGGACAAGAAAAAACGTGCTAAGTGACGTTGAACTGTCTTCCACCTGAACCCATCATGCGCACGCTTATTTTTCACCTCCTGCTGGCCGCCACCCTCCACGCGCAAACGCCGTCGCTGGAGCAGCTCATCGAGGTGCGAACGGGCACGCTGCCGGTCGTCCTCACGGTGCCGCATGGGGGCACCTTGAAGCCGGAAAACATTCTCGCACGCCGCTACGGCGTGGTGGCGATGGATGCGAACACTGCTGAGCTCTCGGAGATGATCAGCGAGGAGTTGGAGCGGCTCTACGGCGGCAAGCCACACACCATTTTTTCCCGGCTGCACCGCTCCAAGCTGGACCCGAACCGCGACATCACGGAGGCGGCGCAGGGCGATCCGACTTCAGAAGCGGCGTGGCGGCGGTTTCATGACAGCGCGCAGAAAGCCTGCGACAGCGTGATGAAGCAGCATGGTCTGGGCCTGCTGCTGGACATTCACGGGCACCGGCATCTCGACGCACGCGTGGAGCTGGGCTATCTCGTCAAAGGTGACGATCTCAAGCAGAGCGATGACGAACTGAACGCAAACACGGCCCTGATCGCGACGACGAGCATCCGTGAGTTGGACAAACGCTCGCCCCACAGTTTTGCGGAGCTGGTGCGTGGCAAACAAAGCCTCGGTGGCATGCTGGAGGCGCGTGGTTTCCGCTCCCGGCCAAGACCCACCAAGGCACGGCCTGCGCTGCTGGCGGGCTTCTTTAGCGGTGCCTATGATGTGGCGGCTCACGGCTCACGCGATGGCGGCACGGTGAGCGCGATCCAGGTGGAATGCCCATGGAACAACGTGCGTGACAAGCCAGAGAACCAGCGCCGTTTTGCGCAGGCGCTAGCGGCATCACTCGGCGGGTACTTTGACGTTCACTTTGGCCGGAAGCTGAAGTGATGCGGTCTGCGGCTGCCGCTGGCCGGGATCGGCCTGCCGCAGTTTTTCCCAGCACCCATGCGCGACGGCTTTTTGCGCCAGGAGGACGCGGATTTGCGCAGGCGTACTGGCAGCCCAGTCGATGGGCACACGTTCATCGCGGCAGCCTTTGCGCTGCAGCCAGCCAAAGAAGGCGATGCTGCCGAGCAGGGCGAGATTGAAGGGCAGGCACAGCGGCAGCAGGGCGAGACGCAGGTAATGCCCGCCCAAGGCGAGGGCGATCACGACAACGTTGAACGCAAACGCGGGATCGGCAAAGACCGGCCGCCAAAACGAGCCGAGCATGCACAGAGCGATCGCACCTAAAGCCACGAGGGCACTGGTGCGCGAGTGCCAGAGAATGCCGATGAAGAACCACAGCCAGCACAGCAGCACGCGTGATGAAGTGAACTGGGTCGAAAGGCTGACGTGTGCCTGCAACAAGGCGCTCCAGTCTTTAGCGAGGTCTTGCGCCCGGCCAGCAGGCAGTGTGGCAGCGAGGCCGGTGTAGGCATCGACAAAAAATGGCGCGCACAACGCGGCCGTGGTGAAGTGGCGGCGGGCTTCTTCCGGCTTGCCCTCACTGTACGCGCACCAGCCGAGGCCATCCCAGGAGTCGGCAAAGAAGCTATCGAGCGCGACCGCACGCTGGAAGGCGAGTCGCGCATCTTCAAGGCGTCCCTGGCGGAAGCGGCTCCAGCCGAGACCGTCGTAGGCATCCGCGACACCAGTCTTGAGCGAGAGCACACGGGAGAAGGCGGTTTGCGCGCCGGTTTGATCACCACGGCGGTACAAACTCCAGCCCAGGCCGACACAACGATACGCCTCCGCCATGTCGGTGCTGACGGCGGTGTTGAGGAAGTGTTTCTCGGCTTTTTCATACCGATTCGTCAGCAGAGCACGCCAGCCACGGGTGAGCTCGGCATCATGCACGCCGAAGAAGATGAGCACCATGATCGCGGCCCAGGCCATGGCGACGTAGGGCAGGCTGAAGAGCACGTAGGGCGACTTTTTCGCACGCATGCGCTCCGCCAGCGGCACAAAGAAAAAGGCCATCGCGGCGCAGCCGAGTGCAGTGGTGACGATCTGCGCCCACAGCGGCACTTGTGGGAACAACAGCCACAACGCACCGAGCAAGGCACCATTCACGCTGAACAGGCCGGTTTTGAGCACGGTGTCATCCTGCGCACGCCAGCGGGCGAGCGCGGAGATGAGCAAGGCGCCACCAAGACTGAGCAGCGCGGCCTCAATGGACAGGCAGAACAGCCCAATGAGCACACACGCGCCGGTGATGCGGTTGTTCGCCACGAGCATCTGGCCAAAGCCGCGCAAGGTGTGGTCGAGCAGCTTCAATGACGAATGACGAATGCAGAATGCCGGACGGCAGCGTCATTCGTCATTTTGATTTCGTCATTGTTCTTCTTCATGCGGCAAGAGTCAGTGCGGAAATGACCAGCGGCACCTCATGCGAACCACGCGGTGCGGCAATGACAGGAACGAATTGGATGTGAATCTCCGTGTCGTTCCCGACAGCGCTGGAGAGGGCGGCTTTGATGCCGCTCTCGATCTGAAACGGCGGCGTGCCGTTGGCGGTGACAACACGGACTTCCAGCATGCCCGGCTGTTTTTGCACGACTTGATACTGTGCTAGGCCGGGGACTTCCTCGATGGCGTTGGTGATCACAAAGGGGGAGAGCAGGATGCCGCCACGGGTGCGCAGCATGGCGGCGCTGCGGCCTTCGAGTTGGCGGATGCTGCGCAAAGAGCTGCCACAGGGGCAGGGCGTGGGCTCCCAGCGTGCCAGATCGCCGAGACCGCAGTAGCGCAGAATGGGCGTGGCGGTGTTGGTGAGGTCCGTAATGACGATCTGGCCGAGTCCGTCGGTGGGCTGGCCGTCTGCATCGACGATCTCGCAGATGACATTCGACTCGGCGATGTGCCAGCGGTTGTCATGCATGCACTGGAAGGCCACCAGACCGCCTTCCGTGCTAGTGTAGGTTTCGATCAGACGCGCATTGGGAAAAACGCGGCCCAGCAGGTGCCGGGTGTGCGCATCGAGTGTTTCGGAGGTGAGGTGAATGAGCCGGGTCTGACTGATGACGCGGTTCCGGGCGCGCAAATCGAGCGCGATGGCCCGCAGCGTGGAAGGATAGGATGAAATGAACTCGGGGGCGATGCTGAGCACTGCGTGCGTGAGCTTGGCGACGGGATCATGCACGGACAACAGCCGTTTATCCGGCACGAGGGTGCGCAGCAGGTCGGCGGCGGCGTAGTCGATGCTGTCCGGAGCCATATCGACGAGATTGAGGCCGTTGCTGACCGGTTTGCCGCCGCACCAGTCATAGAACAAGGCCGTGTTGCAGGCCATGTAGTGCCAGAGGGACGACGCACTGCGGGCGATGCGCGCGGGGATGCCGGTGGAGCCGGATGACGCGAGCCAGCGGACTTCGTCGCGATTAGCTGAAGTGATCAAATCGCGCTCCGTTGCGTTGCGGAGCTGGTGTTTGGTCAGGATGGGCAGCTTGGTCAAATCAGCCCAGTCGTCAAGCATCGCCGGTGTGAACCCAGCGCCCGCGAACAGGCGCTGGTAGAGCGGCACCTGATCGTAGGCATGCCGCACGACGGCTTTCAGGCTGCGCCACTGATGCGCGCGACGTTTCGGCGTGCTCCAGCCGCGCTGCTCGATGACGACATCGAGCGCGGCATGGAGTTTTTGACCACGAACGCGGATTTGGGCAGGAGTGAGCATGGCAGACGCCTCACTTGATCAACGTCTGCCGGGAGGGCCTCCTGGAGGTGGTCCGCCTAGGCCGCCAGGAGGCGGCGAGTGGGTGACGGCGAAGCCATCGCGCACGAGATAGCCATCAGGATTGATCTGCATGAGCTTTTCAAACACGGGCGCGCCCAACCGGGGCTGCCCCTGGCCGATCTGCGTCCAGCCGAGCCAGCTCATGGCGGTGGGATCTTCCGGCTGCAAGTGATGCGCGCGGCCGAAGTAGGTCTCCGCCTTGCGGTAGTCCGCCTGGTTGAAGAGCAGTTCGCCCGCGATGAGCAGGAGCTTGAAGTTGAACTGGTCGATGTTGAGTCCAGCACGCGCGGCGGAGAGCGCCTCCTTCGGTTTCTGCATCGCTAAAAATGTGTGGGTGAGGCCCAGATGCGCCGTGATGGCACGCAGTTCCTGCTTGGCGGCGGTGGTGTAGAACGCGACCGCCTTGTCGTAGTCCTTGCTGAGATAAGACAGCCAGCCGGCACGCACGGCGGCCAGATAGGTCTCGCCACCCGCGCTCTTGAAGTCGAGGACGTTTTTGAGCGCGGTAGGGTAGTCCTGATTGGACTCGTCCGTGAGGGACTGCTGCCAGAATTCGGCGCCTTTTTGCGGATCAGCGGCATGGGTGAGCGCGGTGAACGCGACGAGGAGTGTGAGGAGGCGGTGTGTGTTCATGGTGGGGAAAAAAATCAGTCAGCGTGGCAGAGGCCGGGTTCGAAGGTGGTCTGAGTGAAGCGTAGCGTGTGGTCGTCAAAGTGCGCGGTGAGGGCGGCGATGGAAGTAAGACCATGCGTGGTCTCGATCTCGACGCGGGCAGGCAGATCCCCGCGCACCGTCTGCACGGCGGTGACAAGGCGCAGGCGCTGCGCGGTGGGCGGCGCGGCGTGGCGCAGGATGACGCGCACGTTGGCGGCGGGCAGATAGGCTGAAAAGACACCCGCCAAGGCCCGGCCGCAGCGCGCCAGCAGACCGGCTGGAGACCGGACCTCTGACAAGGCGACATGGTCCTCCCAGAACATGCCGCTTTGACAGGCAAACGGCAGCGTGGGCATGGCGAGCGAAAGCAGGCGCAGAAATAGGGAATCGTGCGAGTGGTTGGCTGTGATCTGCATGGCGTGCAGGCCCAGCACGGCCGTGAGCCGCGAGCCATGCCGCCCCTGGAAAACATAACGGCCCGCGTCGTCGAGCGTCAGACCCACGGACTCCTGAAACCGGTCCGGCGCGGCATGGCCCGTGGTGGTGATGCGATAGGTGGCGGTGCCGGGTGAAAAATGCGCCAGCATGTCCAGCACGGCGGGGGCGGGCGTGGCAGGGGCAATGCGGTCACCAACGTGGGGCACGTCGGCAAAGCTCCAGCGCGGACCAGCCTCGGTGCGGGTGAAAAAATACGTGAGGAAGAACGGCGCGGTGCGCGCGCCGGTGTCAGCGCCGGTCTGCGCATGCAGGTGAATGTGCGGCACCGGACTGCGGCCTGAATTGCCACAATAGCCGAGGAGATCACCCGCCGTGACACGCTGGCCAGCTTTGACGAGAATGCCGTTCTGCAT
>JBDNIB010000882.1:0-15947 GCA_041688535.1 Prosthecobacter sp. | reverse complement strand
GAGCCTGGCAAAAAGCCGCTGTGCCGAGCGAAGGCCGCTTGGAATTGAGAGGACGCTCGACCAGCCAGGCGCGCACTTTGGCGACGACGTCCTGACAAGCCATGCCAGGGTTAAGCACTTGAAAGAGAAAGGCCCAGAAGAGAGTCGTGGGAGTGTAAATAGCCTCACGCTGGGGCTTGGAATCAGGAGCATTGGAGAAGAACTCTTGCGGGAAAAAGGAGCCGAGCAGAGCGGAGAGATCGGGCAGGGAGAGGTGTCGAAGGTGGTCGATGCCTTTAGCGAGGACGCTGGCCGGGGAAGGCTTGGGTTTACCCTGGAGGAGATGCGAGAAGTTGGGGAGAAATGAGGTCTGAACAGACATCCATGATAGACCAATGAACCGGGGGCAATGCTCATTTATAATAAACAAATAGTTTAATAATTAATCTTGTAATATGTGCGACTAAAAAACGAAACCTGCGCTTAATCAAGTGCCATTCCTGAAAGGCATACGGTTGGGCGTTATTTCGGTGCGACGGGGGCGGGCTCGGCCTCGGCCTGGGGCTGCCAGGTGAGCTGGTCGTTGGCGTTTTTGAGGTAGCTGACGGGGATGGAGTTGCCTTTGGGGCCGTCAGGTTGGAAGCGGCCGGCGGCGTCGAAGTTCGCGATGCGGGCGTCGGCATAACGTATCCAGCCGGCCAGTGCGGCTGAATCGGGATCGTAGCGATACACATCACGCCAGGGCTTGGGGGTAGTGAGACGCGGGCTGACGTAGGCGGGGGCGGTGGAGCGGTCGAGGACGTCGGGGAAGAGCACCTGGCTGAGCAGGGTGAGATTGAGGCCGCTGAGCATGTAGCGCTCGCCGAGGGAGAGCTGGTCGGGCGGGGACATGGTGTGGAGCTGGCCTGAGGCATGCTCGACGAGGACGCCCTGCATGATGAGGCGATGCAGCTCGGCGCGGACATCGGCCACAGCGGTTGATTTGGCGGAGGTGGTGGCGAGGGCATCGAGTTCGCGCTGCGAACCAAGGTAGAAGGGGTAAAAATTGGCGATGGCGTGGAGCACTTTTTCAATGGCACCCCGGGCGGTGAGCGGGGATTTTTCGACGACGGGGCTGGTCAAGGCGGTGCTGATGGCGGTGCCAAGCTGGGCGCGTAGTTTGGCGGCCTCCTCCTTGCGTTGGTCATCGCGTGCGGCGGCGGCGGTCGCTTCGGCCTGCGGGTTGAGGTCGAGATAGAGTTTTTGCAGGCCGCCGCGTTCGGCGGGGGTGAGGATTTGATCGAGCAAGCGACCACGGAGGTTGGTGTCCTGCAAACTGAAGGCGAGGAGGGTTTTCACCCAGCGCGGGTCTTGATCAGAGGTGGGGAGGCCGAAGTCGGGATTGTGGGTTTGGTAATGAATCTCGGCGATGCGGCCCTGCTCGTCGTAAAAGTGCATCTCGTTGGGCAGCATGTAGAAGCTGAGGATGGCGGGGGCGCTGATGCTGGCACCGTTGTCGGCGAAGATGCCGATGTCGATGCGATGGCTGCGGATGCCAGTGGCGGCGATGATGGGCGGCTGCCAGCGCACACGGATGCGCATGACGGCCTTGCCAGGCGTGCTTTCGATGTGTACGAAGCGTGGATCGCCCTGGAGGATGGCGGCGCGCACCTGGAGCGGCCCTTTTTGCAGATTGAGGGTCTTCTCCATGCTGATGAGCATGCCATGCTCGGCGGCGTTTCCCCGCATGACGCGGCCGATGGAGACTGGCGTGTCCGCGAGCTGTGAAGGATAAGCACCGGGCAGCTCAAAGTAGTTTTTGCCGGCTTCGACCTGGGTTTCTTCCAGGATGCTCATGATGACCACTGGCGGAATTTTTTCCGGCGTCATCTCGTGGGCGATGCGCACCATTTTTTCCTCGTCAATCTGGGCGCTGTCAAAGACCGGCGGGTGGGCTTTGCCGGTGAAGTAGTCTTCCGGTGTGGCGATCATCTTGTTGGAGCGGCGAAAAATCGACTGCAGCGTGGGCATGAGCAGCCGCTTTTCGATGAGCAGCTTCTGTGTGGCGGGAGGCAGGGCCGCCGTGGCGGACAGCAGGGCCTGGAGGAAAGGCTGGTCGGTGTAGGAGGAGCCTTGGGAGATGATCAGGGAAGGGGTGTTCAGCGGCAGCAGGTCGCCATAGCCGCCGATGCCGTTGGCACCTTTATCGTAGTCCTGGTGCTCGGGATAGACGAACAGGTTGTTGGTGAGGTACTGCTGGGCCAGGAAGCGGTTGCCGCCGGGGTCCATCATGTACAAGCGTGGCAGACTGCCGAGCTGTGCGGCACCGGATGCCATGGAGCAATTTCCCAGCGTGGGCTGCTGCCGGAGTTTGGTGGCGGCACCATGGTCATTCTCCGCACCTTTGAACACTTGGAGCTGCGGATACTGCGCGGTGTTGAACGGCGAGTGCCCGCCGTCGCGGTTTTCATAGGTGATGGCTTTCAACCCAGCGGCGGTGCCGCTGATGAACCATTCATTGATCAGTTTCGCCACGCTGTCCGTGCGGGTGGTGACGGGCTGCTGCGCGGCGATGGTGCTGACGCCCAACGCGAGAAACGCAAGGAGACGTGAAACGACCGTGGGCGTGAATGACACGCGGCATTGTCATGGCGACATGACGGATGGCAAAGAAAATGTGCCAGGCAAAGGTTTTAACCCGCCACCGCTGCCAGGGGGAAGCGCAGTTTGATCTCGGTGCCCTGATCTGGACTGCCCTGCACGAAGAGCTGGCCGCGCATCTGGTCGGCGAACACCGCGAGGATTTTGAGGCCCAGACCGCTGCCTTCACCCGGATTAAAACCGGCTGGGAGGCCGACGCCGTCATCTTGAATGACGAGTTCGCCGCTGGACTGCGCATAATGGAGCACGGCGGTGATCTGCCCCTGGCGACCATGGGGATAGGCGTGCTCAAAGCAGTTGGAGAGAGCCTCATTGAGCGTGAGGGCGAGCGGCATGAGCCACTCCTGCTCAATGGGGCCTTCCTGGATGTCCAGCCGCACCGTGAGCTGCTCCGCTGGCAGCTCGTAGCATTCCCGCAGATGCAGGACGAGATCATGCGCGAAGTCGTGGAAGGTATCACCCTTCCCCAGTGCGACCTGATACAAATGCTGGTGCAGCGCAGCGATGGCGCGCACGCGGCTCTGGCTGGAGCGCAGCGCGTCCCGCGCATCCTGGTCGCTCACGCCGTTGATCTGCATGTTCAGCAGGCTCGAAATGATCTGCAGGTGGTTTTTGATGCGGTGATGCGTTTCGGTGAGCAGGAGTTTTTCACGCTCCAAATCGACCACCGGCCAACGCTGGCTGGAGGGTGAAACGATTTGAAAAGCGAGCGGCACGGCTGCTTTCAGTGCGGCGACAGGTCCGGCCTGCTGAGCAAGCGCTGAACTGGAGGGAGCGGTGGCCACAACCAGTTCATAGCCATCGTCAGCCAGTCTGCGGACGGAGAATTTCACCTCGCCGCGTCTGCCATCGGCACCGTAGAACGGATGCTCGGTCACATGGTGAGGATCACTGGCCTGCTGGGCAAGATCGGCAAAGAAGCCGGTGGCATCGGAGGGACGGAAGAACTGATGCAGGGGCCGACTGATGGCGGCTGCGGTTTCCAGGCCGAAGAGCTGCTGCGCCTGCGTGGTCCAGGTGCTTACGCGGCCATTGGCGTCGGTGGTGAGCAGGATGGCGTGGGTGGGCTGACTGGCCTCTGGCGGCGTGTCACTACCGAATGAAAAGGCGCGTTGCGATGTGGGAACAGGCAGGGTTTCAGCGGCGGCAACGGCCTGCAGGTAATGAATCGTGCAGTGGGTCTCACCCTGCGCATCTGCCACGACGGCAAGATGCAAAATGGCGCTCGAAAGCGTGCCGTCGGCGCGCTTGATGAGCACGCCGAGCGCCTCCGCCTGCCTGCCGCTGCTGTGCAAGGCGCGCAGGGCGTCACGTCGCGCGGTGGCGCTGTCAGGATCGAGCCAGGCATCGAGCGGATAGCGACGCAGCTCGGTTTTTGCCTGCCCGAGCAGGGTTTCGGCGTGTTGATTGACCTCGAAAATGACGCCAGCCTTGTCCGTGAGGATGATGGCGACCGGGCTGCCCTGCAACAGGGTGCGGAGCTTGGCCTCCATGCTGCGGAGCTGCTCTTCATGTCGGGTGTGCTCGGTGACATCTTGAATGCTGACGAGCAGGCCGCCACCGGGCAGTGCGCAGGGGTGAAACTCGAGTTCTTTGAGCAGTCCGTCCGCCGTGGCGAGCGACACCGTGCGCGTGAGCTGCCGCCGCCAGACGCTTTCACGCCAGGCGAGTGTGACTTGCTCGCGGTGCTCAGCGGTGGGGCAGGCGTGAGCGAGCCAGCTTTCGACGGTTTGGTCTTTTTCCAGCGGGCGACCGAGGAGTTTGGCCAAGCGTTCGTTTTGGAAGGCCGGGGCACCGCGTTCATCCAGCACGAAGACACCGCACGGGATGCCTTCCAGGTAACTGCGCAGGCGTGCTTCACGGTTGCCAAAGGCATGCTGCGCCTCTGTGAGGGTGCGCAGCTCCTGCCGCGCACGCGAAAGGTCATCCTCCAGGCGTTGCACCAAAGCGGTGTCCGCTGGTGCGATGACTGGCGCTGGCACCGCCACCGGAGCGGGGGGGGCGGGCATTTGGAAGGAGACGCGCGTCACTGTTTCCGCCGCCACTTGATGCGGCAGACCGACGAGCATGAACTGGTCTGCAGCCGCCGCCTTTTGCGTCAGGGCAGAAACCAGCCACCGGGCAGGAGTGCCCTGGTCCGCCGGGGTACCAGAACGCGTGACGATGCAAACCGGCGCGTTTTCTTTGGCTGCCGCCACGCTGGCGAGTGTCTCGAGTGTTTGCTGACGCAAGGCGCTATAATCACGGCCTTCAGCAAACACTTCCCAGAAGCAGGTGGTGCCTTCCTGGATACCCTTGTCCAGGGTGAGGTGCGCGGCGGCGACGTTGGCACGCAGAATGGTTCCTTGGGCATCCAGCACCAGCATGGGCAGGGCACAATCCAGCGGGTCAGGCGTTTTCTTGGCTGGCTGAGCACCGATTGGGCTGTCATCCACAGGAGCATTGGCTTGATCTGCATCTTCAACGCTAGCCTGTGAGGAACTGAATTTCTCACAGGTAACCATCAAGCCGCCGACGGCGGCATCACGCTTCTTGCGCCAAGGTCGCACCTCCCAGCGATAAACGAGATGACGGCCATCCGGCCCGCTGAGGGCATCGTGCTCGCTGCGCACGATGTGCCCTTGCAACGCACGTTCATAGACCTGCCGCCAGCCAGGATGCAGGCCGGGGAAAATCTCATACTGGCTTTTGCCAACGAGGGGCTGTACCTGGTGTAGGCCAAACTCGTGAATCCATTGGCGGTTGGCCAGAATGTAACGCATACCGCGATCAAACATGGCCATCGCCACCGGGGCGTTTTCCACCAGGACTCCGAGGACGAGTTCCATGTCCTCCGGCTCGTGCCTGGAGGATTCGGAGACGTAGGCAGGAGTAAAATGAGAGCTGCTGGCACCTGTGCGCGGCTCCCGGGTTTCCTCACGCGTCTTGTCCAACGGTGCGGTTTGCACCTTGGGCTGAATGACGTTTTTGAGGACTGAGGAGGACATGGGAGGACTTATTTGGGAAATTTTGAAAATTAGCCCCTCTTAAGTTCTCGACAAGGCGAAAAAACAAAGAATTGCGACTCAGTTCAGCAATAAATACGCCGAGTAGCAAGCGCAGCCTCACAGAAATTTTCCGGGGCTCACTCACGATGGTACGGCTCACCACGCGTGATGCTATAGGCGCGGTAAAGCTGCTCCACCAGCACGACGAGAGCAATGTCATGCTGCAAAGTCAGTGTGGAAAGCGACCAACAGGCAGCGGCGCTGGCGCGCAATTGCGGCGAATGGCCTTCGGCACCGCCAACGACCAGGCAGATGCGTTTGCGCCCGGATATTTCCTCCTTTTCGATCCACTTGGCCATTTCAATGCTGCGCAGTTGCTTGCCACGCCCGTCGAGCAGAACGCACAGCGAACCTTCGCACGCGGCAGCGATCTGGGCTTCCACCTGTGGCTGAGCTGCCTCTTTGATCATACAATGTTCGAAGCGTGCATAGTGCTGAAGTCGCTTCCAGTAGAGACTCATGGCCTCCTTGACCCACGGGTGGCCGGGCTTTCCAACAGTGATGAGACGCCAATGCATGGGGAGTGAGAGCGCATGGTCAGGCAACAAACAATCAACACTTGAATTATTGTTAATATAATAAAAATGGCGGTTGTTGCCTAGCGTTACCATCCTTGTTGTTGCATAATTTAAAAAGATCGTTAAAATGAGAACGCTAATTCAAAATTAACGCTGACCCACTATGTCCCTAGCACTCCCCACGGCTCGTCTTACCACTGCCAGCCTTGCTGCTCTTCTCCTGGCTTCTTGTTCCCTGCCACCACATGAGGCTTGGCAGCAAATTCAAACCCGCGGACTGATCACCTATCTGGCAAAAGACAGCAGTGCGCCATTAGGTAGTGCCAGCAGGACATCCATGGTGGCAACAAACAATGCTGTCAGCTCAACGGTTGCGACGACTGCCGCCGTTGGCCCAGAACGTCCTTCCACACCGCCACCCGCGATGCTGAATGCCTCCACCATGCCAGTGGCCATGGCGGTGGCTGACCTCCCAGGGTATGTGCGCACGCCGTTCACAAATCCGCCGCGCCTCGTTGATGTGCGGGGCATGGCCGCAGGTTCCAAGGTGGTCTGTCCTTACACGCAGCGTCCGTTCCTGGTGCCAGGCAGCGTCAGGGAATCTTCGACCAGCATCGCATCGTCTTCAGCGCCCGCCCGCAAGCAGACTCCCGCTGCCTCTGAGCGTCCGCGTACCGCGCCGGTCACTCCCAACAGCAATGTGGCGGCCATGAACAACGCCACCACTCCTTCCACACCGGCTGTCAGCACACCTCCGCCCAGCACGGCTTCCGAACTGCCCTATGGTTCGCCCATCTCTGGTCGCCCAGGCTTCGTCAACAGCCCGTTTGCTGCGAAGCATCAGTTGGTGGACGTGACCGGCCTGCCTGTCGGTATGGAAGTCAAATGCCCCTACACCGGCAAGCTCTTCCGCGTCCCCCCGCAATAGGTCTAGGTCCTTAGGTTGGACACGTCAAACAGCCCCGTCTGGAGTGAAATCCACGGGGCCATTTAGTTTTATGGCTCACCCACATGCATCAGTACCGTGATTTGCCTTCAGGTCACAACATGCCATGATGGACAGTGATGGATTCCCCCCCCGGACTGCTGACTCTCCCCGGTCGCACCTTTCTGCACTTTCTGACTTATCTCGGGCAGCTCGCCGCATTGATGGGCGAACTGATGATCGCGTTGCGTTCGGGTGTGTGGCGGCTGCGGTTGGTGGCGCGGCAGATTGTTGCCATCGGCTACGGCTCTCAGGCGGTCGTCATCGTGACCGGCGCGTTCACCGGGGCGGTCTTCACGTTTCAAAGTTACGCCAAGTTCAAGGAGTTTGGCTTTGAGACCACCGTCGGTGCCGTGGTTTCCGTGGCGCTGTGCCGTGAGCTCGGCCCGGTGCTCGCGGGCTTGATGGTGGCAGGACGTGTCGGCGCGGCGATGGCTGCCGACATCGGCACCATGAAAGTCACCGAGCAGGTCGATGCGCTGCGTGTCATGGGTGTGCATCCCGTGGACTACCTCGTGCTGCCACGTTTCTTGGCCATGATGATCTCCATGCCCTTCCTCGTGGCGGAAAGCATCTCCTTCGGGCTGATCGCCTCCTACATGGTCACTAGTTTCGGTTATGACATGCCCTCCGCATGGTACCTCACGCACATGATCGACCACACGAACATGGAGGATCTCTCCATCGGCATAATCAAGGGCTTCGTCTTCGGCATGCTGATCACGGTGATCGCCTGCCATCAGGGACTCGCAGCGGAAAACGGCGCGGTCGGCGTCGGCCAGGGCACGACACGGGCGGTGGTCATCTCTTCCCTTGTGCTGCTGATCGTGAATTTTTTCCTCTCCATCCTGCTCAACTACGTCTTCCCCATCGGCACCGTCTAGCCATGACAGGAACCCCCACCAGCACGAATCCGGCCGCCAGCGACGCCTTCATCGAGCTGCGGGGAGTGAGCAAAAGCTTCGGCAGCCAGCACGTCTTGCGCGGCATCGACCTCAAGCTCCCGCATGGGGAAACCCTCTGCCTCATCGGGCCCAGCGGCGAAGGCAAGACCGTCATGATCAAGCATATCATCGGCCTGATCAAACCAGACCAGGGTGAGATCTATGTCAGCGGCATTCGTGTGGACCAACTACGTGAGCGCGAGATGGCGCCCATCCGCAAGAAGGTAAGCATGCTGTTCCAGGGTGCCGCGCTGTTTGACAACCTCACTGTCGAGCAAAATGTCGCCTTTCCGCTCTGGGAACGTGGGGTGAGTGACCGCAGCGAGATCACCCGCCGCGTGCGCGAGGCGCTCAAGGCCGTGGATCTCGACGAGCATCGGAACAAGTTCCCCACCAGCCTCTCCGGCGGCATGCGCAAGCGCACCGGCATCGCCCGCGCCATCATTGATCACAGCGAGTGCATCCTGTACGACGAGCCGAACTCCGGCCTCGACCCCATCGGCTCCGACATCATCGACCAGATGATTCTGCGCATGCAGCGCCTCTTCTCCGTCACCTCCATCATCGTGACGCATGACATGCGCAGCGTCTTCAAGATCGCCAACCGCGTGGCCATGCTGTATAAGAGTGAAATCCGCTTTCTGGGCACCCCGGACGAGCTGCGTGACTCCACGGACACTATCGTGCAGGACTTCATCAACGGTCGTTCCGACATCACCAGCTAGCCGTAACCCCCACCCCCTATCTCTTTTCCCATGATCGACAGTGACAAAAAAACCGAACTACTCGTCGGACTCTTCCTGTTCGTCGGGCTGCTGCTGCTTGGCGGCCTGATCCTCCAGTTCGGCCGCGTGCGCGAGGTGTTCAAGGATACTTACACCTTGCAGGTGGCCTTCCCGAACGCCTCCGGCATCAAGGAAAGCTCCCCCGTCTTCCTCGGTGGCTCACGCGTGGGCAAGGTGAAAAAAAAACCCGCGCTGAACGACACCTTCACCGGCGTCATCCTCGAGCTGGAGATCTTTCAGGACGTGATGATTCCCGCTGACGCCACCTTTGCCATCGGCTCCGCCGGCCTCATGGGCGATGCCTTGGTCGAAATCAAACCCAGCGGCAAACTCACCGATGTCTTCCTGCCGCACGATTACGACAAGATCATCGAAGGAGAAAAGACCGGCGGACTGTCCGACTTGCAGAGCACGGCCAAAGCCGTGGGTGATAAAGTCGATGTGGTGCTCGATGAAGTCAAAATCGCCCTCAAGGACGTCAAGGAAGTCATGAGCAAGATCAATAAGGACGCCCTCTCCGACAACACCATCAAGGACTTCCAGGAGGGCATGGCGCATCTCAACAGCACGCTCAAACGGGTCGATGAAAAAGTTCTTGGCGACGAAAATGCTCAGAATCTCAAGACTGCGATCGCCGACCTCAAGGATGCCGCTGCCAGCTTCAAAAGCGCCTCCAAAAGCGTCGAGGAATCCAGTAAAAAGCTCGACCCCATGTTTGAAAAGCTCGACCCCGTCATCGTCAAGGCCGACAAGGCCATTGCCACGTTGGACGAATCACTGCATTCCATCAAGAAAGCCGCCGACAGCTTTGCCATCGCCGCAGGCAACATGAGTTCCGGCAAGGGACTGCTGGGCGCGCTGATGAACGACCAGCGTCTCATGACTGACTTTCGCGATCTGATCTACAATTTCAAAGTCAATGGCCCGCTGTGGTACAAAGACACGGCAGAACGGCTCCGCGCCGAAGAGAAGCAGCAGGAAAGCACGCAGCCAAAGCGCGGCATCTTCCGCTGAAGCAGGCCGCTTTCCCGCGGATCACGGCGGCGGAACGCCAAAGAACAGACGGATGAAGCGGCGGGCGGGATTGCCGCTGGTGAGCGGATCACAGGCGCGCACGGTCTGCACGGGACCATCGCTGATGACTTCGAGCGTCACCGGAATCCAACTGCCCAATGAGTCGGTGGATTCCGCACCATACGTCACTCCGGGAAGGTTTTTGGGCCGGGTGAAGGTCAATGTGAGACCGTTGGCATCACGCGTGGGCAGCAGCGGTGCAGACCGGCTCAGCGGATCCAGACCCAGAGCGTATTCAGCAAGGTTTGTGATACCATCTCCATCTGGATCGGCATCATCTGCGGCCAGCCCGGCGGAGATCTGCCCCGTGGTGAAGTGCTGGGTGCGCCAGTCCTCTGCCGATTGTCCGCCAATGGTCAGGGTCGCGTTCCCTGTGCCGGTGTGGTTGATGTCATCAATGCTTGCGACCACCGCATAGCTGCCATGATTGGTCGGTGCGGCAGGAGAGCCGTCATAAGTGATGTTCACCGTGAGACCAGCAGGAGTGGTGGTGGCTGTCACCGGCTTGGGGGCGCCATCGTAAGTGGGCGTCAAGCCGCTCAAAGTCACGCTGGCCGTCGCCTTGGCGACGACCAGCGAACCATTGCCCGAACCGGCATAATTCGTGTCATTGATTGTGCCCACGACCGCATAATTGCCGGCGTTCGTCGGTGCCGTGGGTGAGCCACCGTAGGTGAAGGTGACGCTGAGACTTGCCGGGTTCGTCGTCGCGGAGGCGTTGCGTGCGTTGCCATCATACGTCTGCGCCAGACTGCCGAGCGTCACGGGGGCAGTCGCCTTGGCGACAACCAGCGTGCCACTGGCGCTGCCTGCGTAATTGGCGTCATCGATCGTGCCGACGACGGCATAGCTGCCAGCGTTGGTCGGTGCCGTGGGTGAACCGGCATAGGTGAAGGTGACGGTTTTCCCAGCGGGCGTCGTTGTCGCAGTGGCTGGTCGCGGCGTGCCATCATACGTCTGCGCCAGACTGCCGAGCGTCACGGTGGCGGCGAGTTTCGGCACCGTGATGCTGAAATCCTGGGCCGCTGATCCTGCCACGTTAGAAACTGTCACCGTTCCCGTGAAGACACCTGCCGCCGTGGGTGTGCCTGAGATGACCCCGGCAGTGCTCAAGCTGAGTCCGGTGGGCAGCGGCCCGGTTGTCACTGCAAAGGTTGGCGCTGGCGAGCCGCTGGCGGTGAATGAAAAATCATACAGCGTCCCGATGGCACCTGCGCCCGGTGGCGGGCCATTGGTGAAGGCCGGCACCTGATTTACCGTGATGCTGAAGCCCTGCGTGGCGGTGCTGGTTGAGTTGGTGGCTGTGACCACACCGCTGAAGGTTCCCGCCGTCGTGGGCGTGCCGGAAATCACACCGCCGCTGCTCAAGCTGAGTCCTAGCGGCAGGGTACCGCTGGTCACGCTGAAAGTGGGCGTGGGGAAGCCAGACGCGGAATAACTGAAGGGATAGGCCACTCCAACAATACCTGCCGCAGAGGGCGTGCTGCTGGTGAAAGCCGGAGCCTGATTGACGGTGACGGAGAAGGTCTGCGAGACCGTGCTGCCGTCTAGGTCGGTGGCTGTGACCGTCACATTGCTCTGCCCGCCTGCCACCCCGCCGATCTGCACCTGGGTGCCGCTGATGCTGGCGCTGACCGCCGCAGGATTCGTGTTGCCGGTGGCACTGTAGCTTAACACCGCCACCGGGGCAGCGGAGGTGATGGAGACGACCTTGGTGGTGTCCATCGTGCTACCGCTGGTCAGTGGCCAGTCAGTCAATGTGGAGGTGGGGGTCCCATCAAGGTTCACGGTGGAGTTCACCGTGGGCAAGGCTGCCATCGCGTCCGCCACCGTCATGCCGTTGCCGGCCACGCGCGCGAACGCGGTGAAACCACCGTTCTGATTGTCCAGATTGCTGCTGTTGTCGCCCAAGTTGACGAAAAACTGGTTCGTCGCTCTGTTGGCGTTCGTGGCCAACTTTTCCATCGCCACCGTGCCGCGGAGATTGGAAATGCCTGGCTCGTTGATGGGAGAAGCCACCGTGGTGATGGAGGAAAAATTGTTCGGCACGGACTCCACCTTGAACGCGCCGCCCTGCACGATGAAACCTGGAATGGAGCGGTGAAACACCGCGCCGTTGTAGTTCCCGCTGTTGCTGGCGTTGTTCACATAACCGAGAAAATTCGTCACCGTCTGCGGCGTCGCCGTGTTGTAGAGGATGAAGTCCATCGTGCCGATGTTTGTGACCACGCGCACCGCCGATTCAGCGTCAGGGTCTGCAAACTTGTCCGTGAGAGAAACGGCAGTGTTGCCGCCATTCGTCAGTGTTTGCCCCGCGATGGTGGCGGCGTTCACGGGGACCGCCGCGGCGCGGATAACGCGCAGGGAGAGGGAGCTATTCGTCGTCCAGCCATTCGCGAACGTGGCCGTCATCGGACAGGTGAAGACACCCGTGACCGTGGGCGTGCCGGAGACGATGCCCGTGCTGCTGTTGACCGTCAGGCCGGCTGGCAAGCCGGTAATGCTCCACGAACTTCGGGCCGAGCCGGCGCTTACCACTGCCTGGTAGGAGAACGATTGATTGTAAAAGATGGGCGGGGCGGGGCCGCTGGTGAAGCCGTCCTTCGTTGTCGCGCTGAGGGTGTTGCTGCGATTTGATTCGATGATCGTCGTGGACTGGTATGCGGCGGCCACCTGGAAATCGTAGGCGGTTCCAGCGACAAGTCCCGAGACGGAATACGTCGTGGCATTCGCTGCGGTGTAATCAAGCAGGGTATAGCTGCCACTACCGCTCAGCCGGTAATAGACCGCGTAGCCGCCTTCAACCGCAGAATTGTCCGCCCAGTTCAGGTTCACCGTGCCTTCCGTAGTAGAGGTGGCAACGAGACTTGTGGGGGCGTTTAAGGGTGTAGTGATGGCGTATGTGTTAGAATACGCTGTCACGCTGGTGGGGCTGGCCGCAGTGCCTTTAAAGCTGCGAATGCGAAACTCATAAGATGTTCCCGGTTGCCAGCCGGTGAAGTCCAAATTGGAAACGTTGGCTCCGACAGCACCTGCGTAGGCAAACGCCGCTGGCGGAATTCGGTACTCATAAAAAAAACCGGCTTCTCCAAAGGCATTGTCCACAATGGCAAATCTCAATGCGGTCTCATTGGTGTTGGTCACTTTTGCGATGGCGGGAGTGTTGAAGTCGGCCGTAGTGACAGTAACGGTGGTATACGCCGAAAGATTACCGGCAGTGGCGCTCCCTGCATAGGAGGCCACCTGGATGGTGTAGGTGGTGGATGCATTCAATGAGAACAATCCCAAGATCACATTTCCGGTTCCGCTAGTTGTGGCAGTCGTCTGAGCGCTTCCGGAGAGAATTTGAAAATGCAAAGTGCTTCCTCCAGAGGGTGTCTGGTAAATGTCGAAGCCTGTTTCGTTGGTGGAGTTGTCATCGACCGATAGATAAACGGTCGTGTTAGCGATGACTGCCGCACCCAGTGCTGTTGGGGCGTTTGGAACTAATGCTTCTGCCCGGGTTGTGAGCAGCAAGCACAAACCAGCGACGATCAGGCGCAGGTCGCGCAGGGAAGAAAAACGTAAAGCCATGAGTTGGAACGATCTAGGTGGCAAAAGGGCGCGAGATTAGCAGAGTCAGCCTGTCTGCGTCAATTCCAGAACACAGGGCCGATACGGTGATCTCTAAAAGACACTCTGGCATCACGAGTGTTCAGCAATCTCTGCTCCAACCGAAGAAACCCTCAAGCCAGCGCTACCCACATCAAGCACTCATCTTCAGGGGTTTGGAATTCCGCGCGGAT
This sequence comes from Prosthecobacter sp., assembly GCA_041688535.1. Taxonomy (GTDB): domain Bacteria; phylum Verrucomicrobiota; class Verrucomicrobiia; order Verrucomicrobiales; family Verrucomicrobiaceae; genus Prosthecobacter. The sequence goes on along the minus strand of JBDNIB010000882.1, from coordinate 2,190 downwards.
CAGGGCGCGCAGGCGGTGCTTGGCACGGTGCAGGGCCACCCGCAGCGCCCTCTGCTGGGGTGTGACACTGCGGCGGCCCTTGATCATCTGCTCCTCCAGGCAGTCCCACACATCGCAGCGGCCCTGTGACTGCAGCTCGGCGCAGATGCCGTGTAAGGCACGGTCGATCACTCCTCGGGCCCAGACGCGGTCGATTTCGCGATCCGGCGCGGCCTGGAGGTCTGCCACATCGATGTCTGCACCATCTGCACTGCTCAGTGAAAAGCAGGCCGCCCCACCGCCGCGACACTGACGGGTGCGGTGCTGCCAGCGTTTGATGAGATGGGTACGCAACCGGGCAAACAAGAACGCCGCCTGCTCGCCATGATCCACGATGGCCGCCGCCCGCTCGTGCTGGCCTTGGGCCACGAGTTTGGCAAACAGCTCCTGCACGGCGTCCTCCGCGTCGTGTGCCGCACAGCCACGGGAGCGTGCAAAGGCGCAGAGCGCCGGCCAATGGCGGCGGTAGAGCGCGGTGGCGGCTGAGTCGGTGGCATGACTGGCGGCATTGGGGTTGTTCATGCCGTATTGGAGCCACGGCGCATGACATCGGGCTGCGTGCCGAGATTAAAAGCCATTTATCTTCGTGCGTGTTGCGGGTCTGCGCGTGAGATTCACTCGTTTCCCTGATTGCATGAACGCCCTGGCCAACACCTGCAGCTTCCGCATCCGTCTGGCTCTACAGACAATGCTCGTCGCAGGCGCGCTGGTAGCGGTGTTCGGGGCGGCGGCGTGGTGGTATGCCAGCCAGACGCTGGAGCGCAGTGTGGATGACCGCATCATCGCCCCGGCCCAGCGCATTTGGAACCGGATCGACCCGCACACCACGGATGATGAGTTTCAGACCATCGCCGACCTCGTGTTTGGCAGCACGCCGGGCCAAAACGCGCAGGCGGTGCTGGTCGTGCAGGAGCATCGCCAGGGCCGCACCCTCTTCGCCACGCCGGACGCGCCCAAGGATCTCGACGTGTACTTCCGCAGTTGCTTCCCCACGGCTGAAGAGATCGGTCGGGTGCCGCCGCAGCCGGAAGGGGGTGGACCGCCCGGTGCCCGCCGGCCCGGCCCGCCGCACGGGAATGCAGAATTGGATGAACTGCTCGGCCTGCCGCCTGATTTTGCCGCCGCAGCGCCTGCGCCAATGCGCGGTCCCCCCATTCGTACGCAGATGCCCATGCTGCGCGAGCCGACCACCTTCACCGCACGCTCCGGCGGCATCGACTGGCGCTTCGGTGCCTTCAGCAGCCCGACTTACACCGTCTTTATCGGCCTCTCGCTCACCGATTTCTACGCGGAGATCAACCGCATGGCCTGGTGGTATGTAGGCGCGGGTGCCGTGGGGCTCGTGCTGGCCGGATTCGGCTCCTTGTGGACCGCCAAACAGGCCATGCGCCCGCTCCAACGCGTCGTTGCCACCGCCCAGCGCCTCACCGCCACCGATCTGGCCGAACGCATCCCGTTACAGCCCGATGACGACCGTGAATTCGCCCAACTCATCGACGTACTCAATGGCATGACGGCACGCCTGCAAGGCAGCTTCCTGCAGGCCGTGCGCTTCACTGCCGACGCCTCCCACGAGCTCAAAACCCCGCTCGCCATCATGCTGGCGGAGCTGGACGATGCAGTTCGCCATGCCGCACCCGGCAGCGTGGAGCATGAGCGTTTCGTATCCCTGTTTGACGAAGCCACCCGCCTCAAACAGATCACCCAAAGCCTCCTGCTCCTCTCCCAGGCCGATGCTGGACGCCTGCCCACGCACCCCGAGACCTACGATCTCAGCGCCGACCTCTCCCGCCTCCTCGAAGACGGCGAAATCCTCTGTGAGCAGGCCGGACTCACCCTGGAGCATCACATTGAGCCCAGCATCGCCGTGCATGCCGGCCGCGCCCTGCTGGGGTGCATCGCCGAAATGATATTTTATTATAATTATAACTGTACCGCGTAAATAGGCTGGGTATAGAGTGCGGATGCAGTTGAGTATCACGACCATTCAAGCCACCGACGAAATCGAAGTTATACCTCGCGTCATGAAGATTTGTGAAAAGGGAAAAATTGGAAATTGAGCGTCAGGAGGGTGGCGAGCTCGGGCTTGTAGTCCGTCTGCATACGCTCCAGGCAGGTGTCGATGCCAGCGCAAAAGTCGGCAAACGTGCG
>JBDNIB010000881.1:0-2390 GCA_041688535.1 Prosthecobacter sp. | reverse complement strand
GCGGCGATGCTGCAATCGCAGCTCGGAGCGGCCGACAAGGCCGCAGGCGGCAAGGTGCGGCACTCAGTATGCAAGTGGTGCTACAAGGACATCCCGCTGGAGGACATGTGCAAGGCGGCGAAAAAGATCGGGCTGGAGTCCATCGAGTTGCTGAACCCGCCAGATTTCCCGCTGCTGCAGGAGCACGGGCTGCATTGCGCGATGGTGAGCTTTCCGATCATCGAAGGGCCGGACGGGGTGAAAATCGGCCCGATTCCGAAGGGCTTCAACCACGTGGAGCATCATGAGCTGCTGGTGCAGGCCTATGAGCCACTGCTGGAGGTTTCGGCAGCGGCGGGATTCAAGCAGGTGATCTGTTTCAGCGGCAACCGCGAGGGCATGAGCGACGAGCAGGGCCTGGAAAACTGCGCGCTGGGCCTGCAACGCCTGATGCCGCTGTGCGATCAGCTCGGCGTGACGCTGGTGATGGAGCTGCTCAACAGCAAGGTCAACCATCCCGACTACATGGGCGATCACAGCGCCTGGGGCGTGGCTTTGTGCAAACGGTTGGGCTCACCACACTTCAAACTGCTCTACGATATCTACCACTTGCAGATCATGGAGGGCGATGTCATCGCCACCATTCAGCGCGATCATGAGTACTTCGCGCATTACCACACCGGCGGTGTGCCAGGACGCGCGGAGATCGACGAAACGCAGGAGCTGAACTACCCGGCCATCATCAAGGCCATCCAGGAAACCGGCTACACCGGCTATCTGGGGCAGGAGTTCATTCCAAAGCGCGAAGACAAACTGGCCTCGCTCAAACAGGGTGTGAAAATCTGTACGGTGTGATGAAGCCAGGCTTCAGCGCCGTCGAATTCGACGTGCCACCCTGCTGCCGATCCAAATCAAGGCCATCGCCAAAGTGAGGGCCGCACCTGCCAGCGCGAGCCATTCGAGCGGCGTCAGATCGCCAACAGCGTGCTGTTCGCGTGCGTAAACCACGCGAGCCATCATGTCCTCATGCAGGCGCGAATTCGCCGCTTTCAGCACCGCCAGATCGGCATCCGTAAAGCGGGCGGGGTCAAGCTGCGTGCGTCTGAGAATCTCCGGCAACTTTTCCGTCGCTGAGTTGATCACAATCAACGCCTCGCTGCCGATGGCCGGCCCACCTTCATAACGATGGAGCAGCGCCATGACCCGTTGGCCGCGTTTGAGATGCCGATAGACGCCCCAGTCCGGTTCAAGCTGCTGATAGGTGTCGTGAATATAGCGAGCGTGCAACTTCACCATCGTGGCAGCGGCCAGTTCGGGCGTCGTGCCAAACATCGAGTCGATTTTGATCACACAGGTCTCCTCCGGCAGCACTTGTGAAGCAGATTGCTGCACCTGCGAAGTCACCGCTTGGATTTCCCCGACCACGACGGCGTCACAATGAACGAAGCCGCCAGCAAACCAGGTCGTGCAGGCAATCTCGACTTCCTTCGGCGACTGGCCGACCGGAATGTCGCGATAAGACAGCTCCTCCTGCGCCCAAACGGCGGTTGTTGTCAGGAGGATGGCGAGCCACTTCACGGCATCACCCTCGTATCGCCCGCTGGCGGAGAAAATGATCCGCGAGGACGAGATGCACCATTGCCTCAATCATCGGCACGGCACGCGGCAGCACGCAGGGATCGTGGCGGCCACGGGACGATAAAGTCGTGTCCTCGCCGGTGTTGGTGACGGTTTTCTGCTCGCGCAGGACCGTGGCGGTGGGTTTGAAGGCGACGCGGAAAACGATCTCCTCCCCGTTGCTGATGCCACCCTGAATGCCGCCGCTGCGATTGGTGCGGGTGCGGACGTTTTGATCGTCCATGTAGAACTCGTCGTTGTGCTCCAGGCCGGTCATCTGCGAGCCGCCGAAACCGCTGCCGATTTCAAACCCCTTCGTGGCCGGCAGGCTCATCATCGCCTTGGCCAGATCGGCCTCCAGCTTATCAAACACCGGCTCGCCGAGGCCGGGCGGCACGCCGCGCACGACGCATTCGATCACGCCGCCGACGCTGTTGCCCTCGCTGCGGATGTTTTCGATGAGTTCGATCATTTTCTCCGCCGCCACCGGATCGCAGGTGCGGACGATGTTGGACTCAATAACCGCTGAGTTGAGTTCGGCACCCACGGGAACCATCGCCTCGATATTCTGCACCGTTTTGACGTAGGCGAGGCATTCGTAGCCGATGAGCGACTGCTGCAGCACCTTCCGTGCGATGGCACCGGCAGCGACGCGCCCAATGGTTTCGCGGGCACTCGACCGGCCGCCGCCGGAGACGGCGCGGATGCCGTATTTCGCATCATTGGGGTAGTCGGCGGGGCTGGGACGATAAGCCTGCTGCAGTTCCGTGTACGCAGAGGGGCGCTGGTCGGTG
>JBDNIB010000880.1:0-2589 GCA_041688535.1 Prosthecobacter sp. | reverse complement strand
GCGCCCATGAAAGCTGGCTGTGAGGGCGAGGATGTTGTCCATGAGGTGCTGTTGACCTCATTGCGACCGCATTTGCCAGGGCTTGCGGCAGGATCTCCGCCGGGCGGACCCCGCCGCTGAACATGACCATTTGGTCATCTAGCGCTTAGCGCTGGTGCAAATCGCAGGAGCGACGTTTCTGGTAGGGTCATTCTCATGCGCTCACTCCTGCATCAACGCCTCATCGCCCTGCTTCTGCTGGTGGCCTACGCCATCACGGGAACTTCGCTGTTGCCTGCGGTGGTGTCGTTGGCGGCAACGGCGGAGGGCAGCCATGCCGTGCAGGTGGGCCGGTCGGCAGCGAGCACCCAGGTGGTGCTGCACCACCGCGCCGCTGAATACACTCCGGCGACGAATGACCATGCCACGCCGCTCGCACGGCTGATCGTGAGTCTTTGCCGACCCTCTGCCGAAGGGGATCACAGTCTGTCCATCCAATCCATGAGTGGCAGCCTCCTCGTTTCACGCGACGAGGTTAAACGTGAGATCAAAGACACGCCGGCGCTCAATTTACCGGCCACGGTGGCATGGGTTGCCACCCAACTCTTTCCGGTGTGCTCGATGCAGCCTGTGGTGCCTGCCTGCTTTGCTGCTGCGGACAAGCTGAGTCAGCAACGCGTGCTCGCCACGGTGCGGTTGTTGATTTGAGGCTGCGTTTGGCTGCCGCCGGGTCATGCGCCTGTGAACCGGCAGCCGCAGGCGCATCGTCCTGATGCGCGTGACCATTCACCAAGCCTGGACGCGATCCGGCACTTCCCAATCTCAGCCCATATCTATTCATGAAATCTCTTTTTTCTCGTTCCTTTCCACTCAGCGCCTGCCTGGCTCTCGCCCTCGCGCCAGCATCACCCGCAGCCACCTTCGGCGGTGGCGACCTCGTCGCCGAGGCGTTGCGCTACAACACTGAAATCCAATTCTACGAGGCCGAAATCGACGCTGCCAAAGGTGGTCGTGCGTCGGCGGCCCAGCTCGCCAATCCCGACTTCAATACCGAGTTCGGCGGCATGAGCCTCGCCCAGCAAAAAGACGGCCTCGTCTGGCGTGCCTCGATCACCCAGGTCTTCGATTTTCCAGGGCGTATGTCCCTGCGAAAGGCGCTCGCGGAGCGCGACATCATCCTCGCCGAGCTCGGCCTGGGGCAGTTCAAAGCGCAACTCGCCAACGAGGTGCGCGCCCGCGCTGGCGATGTCGCCCTGCTGCGGCGGAAGGAAGACGCCGCCCGCACCGTGCGGCAGCGGCTGGAGGAGCTGATCGCCGTGCTGGTCCAGCGTGACACCGGCTCCGTCAGCGCCCTGCTTGAACGCCGCATTTTAGAGGCCTCACTCCTCACCAGCGACCGCACTTTGACCGATGCCGCGAAGCTGACTCGCGTGTCCATGGCCGCGCTGGCCGTGTTGTGCGGACGTGCGCCCGACACGCAGTTCACCATCATGGCGGACACGGGCGCATTTCCCGCTACGCCTTCCCTGGAGTCGCTGAAACAACAGGCGGCGCGCGCCAACTTCGATCTTCAGCAAAAACGCGTGCAGATCGCCCGCCAAGGCTTGCAGGTGGACCTGACCAAGTCCGAGCGCTGGGGGGACATCACCTTCGGTCCTTACATGGCCGGTCAGCATGCAGGCGGCACACAGATCGAGGCCGGCTTCGTGTTTTCCGTCCCGCTGCCACTTTGGAACAAGAACAAGGGCAACATCGCCGCCGAGCAAGCCCGGCAGCAGCAGGCCGAAACCATGCTGGCCGTGACCCTGCGTGATCTGGAGCGTGATCTCGCCGTGCAGCGTGCCTCTTATCAGGCAGAGCTAGAGGCGCTCGCCCGCTGGCAGCCAGAGAGTGAAAAAGGCTTCAGCACCGCCGCTGCGGAGGCAGACCGCCACTACCGGCTCGGTGCCGTACCCGCCACCACCTATGTGGAAATGCAGCGCAGCTACCTCGGTGCGCTCGACGCCCTCATTGAGTCCCGCCGCAACGCCTGGAAGCACCGCATGGAGCTGGAACGGCTCACCGGCGCAACGCTTGAGAAAGGAGGTCGGCCATGATCTCCACCATCATCGATCTCTCTCTCAAGAACCGCTTCCTCGTCGTCATGGGAGCCTTGCTACTCCTTGGCGCGGGCCTCTTTTCGGCGCTGCATCTCCCCGTGGATGCCGTGCCGGACATCACCAACACGCAGGTGCAGATCAACACCGCCGTCGCGGGCCTCGCGCCTGAAGAAGCGGAAAAACTCGTCACCTACCCGCTCGAAATTGCGCTCGCGGGCATCCAGGGCGTCGAGGAGTTCCGCTCGCTCACGAAGTCCGGCCTCTCGCAGGTCACACTCGTGTTTCGCGACGGTTTCGACCTGTTTCGCGCACGCCAGCTCGTCAGCGAGCGCCTCGTGCAGGCGGATCTGCCGCCCGGCATGAATCCGCAAATGTCACCGATCAGCACCGGCCTCGGCGAGATCGTCTATTACACGCTCGACTACCGCAAGGACGCCCCACAGCGGAAACAGACGCGCGAACGTCAGCTCATGGACCTGCGCGAGGCGCACGACTACATCGTGAAGCCTTT
>JBDNIB010000879.1:0-6368 GCA_041688535.1 Prosthecobacter sp. | reverse complement strand
TGAACTGTATCGCGACTATCACTTCGGCGAGGAACCCTCATGGTCCCACTACGCGCAGGATCGCGACTCCGCTGGCGACTACGTTTATGGCGCTCAGGAGGACGAGCACGATGAATGGTTCGTGAACGGCGATCTCCTCATCGGCGATGACGGCACCGCCACGCTGGAGATGCCACGGCCGCCGCCGGATCGTGCTGCACTGCCGCAGATGGTGCGGGTGAACGCCGAGGTCAGCGACATCAATGAGCAGACGATCAGCACCGCTGCGGAGTTTGAAGTTCCCGGCGCGGACTATCTCCTCGGCTTGCGTGGCCCGCAGTATTTCGCCATGGCGGGCAAGGCGGTGAAACTGGAGGTTACTGCGATTGATTCCAAAGGCGCTCCCGCCGCTGGCGACGTGCGCGTCGAATTCAAAGTGGAACGGCAGGAGTATCACACGCTCAAGATCGCCACCGCCGGTGGTGGCACGACCACGAAGGATCAGGTCATCCTGCGGGAAGAATTGAAGCAGAGCCTTGACCTGAAACCGACCACGGCGAAATCGGCTCCGTCCGCCACGCTGCCGTTCACACCCGCGAAAGGCGGCGTTTATTTCCTCACTGCTGAATCCATCGACGCAAAAGGCACCAAGGTGCTCTCCCGCATGCCCTTCTATGTGGTCGGCGGCGGCGAGTTCCCCTGGGCGATGGAGGACGGCAATCGCATGTTGCTGCAGCCAGAGAAGACGAAGCTCAAACCGGGCGAAGATGCTGTGATCGTGGTCAAAACGCCCATCGCTGGCACCGCGCTCGTCACCGTGGAACGGAATAAGATTCACCGCCAGTTGGTCACCGAGCTCTCGCCCGACAATCCGATCATCCGGGTGCCACTTGGCGAAGACGAATTCCCGAACGCTTATGTGTCCGTCATCGTCATTCGTGGATCGGCTGCCAGCCCGAAGCAGCACAAGATGCCCGAGTATCGCGTCGGTTATTGCGCTTTGACCGTCGAATCGGACGCCAAGGAGCTGAAAATCGCCGTGCAGCCGGATCACGATGAAGTGCGCCCCGCCGAGGCGGTGAACATCACCACCACGATCACCGATGCCAAAGGCGCGGCGGTGTCTGGTGCCGATGTCACGCTCTATGCCGTCGATGAAGGTGTGCTCAGCCTCATGAAGCACGCGACACCCGATCCCTCCGCTTTTTTCCACGAAGAATTGCCGCTCGCCATCGACAGCTTCACCTCCTTCGACAATCTGCTCGCCGAGGAACTCGCCGCACGCGACCGTGGCAACAAAGGTTTCGTCGTGGGTGGTGGGGATGGTGAAGGCGGCGATCCCAACATCACCGTGCGCAAAACTTTCATCGCCACGCCGCTCTGGCTCGCCTCCGGCATTACCGATGCGCAGGGGAAACTGACTGCCAGCGTCAATGCGCCGGACAATCTCACGCGCTACCGCATCATGGCCGTCGCCGCGCATGGTGTGGATCGTTTTGGCAAAGGCGAGTCCGCCTTCAAAATTAATAAACCGCTCATGATCGAGCCTGCGGTGCCGCGTTTCGCCCGTCTTGGCGATGAATTCCTCGTGAAGGCCGTCGTTCACAACACCACGCCGAATGCAGGTGCAGTTGAGGTCACGCTCGAACTCGATGCCACCGCGAGCTTCATTCAGGAAAAGCGCGAATTCATTCCCGCCTCGTTCAAAGCCGACACCAGCGGCAGCGCGAAGCAGCAGAAGGTCATCCTACAAATCAAAGCCGGTGAAACCGCCGCCACCGCCTTCCCCGTGCAGTTCGTGCAACTCGGCACCGCGAAATGGAAGTGGACCGCACGCGGCGTGAACTGGCCTGCCGAAGCCAGCGATGGCACCGAATCGACCTTCGAGGTGAATCATCCCGTGCCCGAGTTGCGCTATGTGAGCTACAACCGCCTCAAGGCCGGTGAACCGAACGAAAATCTCATCAAGGACGTAAATCCCGCGCTGCTCGAAGGCGAAGGTTCGCTCTCACTAGGCATCAGCAACAGCCGCCTCTATGAGGCCCGCGATGCACTCGATTACCTCTTGAAGTATCCTTACGGCTGCGTCGAGCAGACCACTTCATCCACGATGCCCTGGCTCGCACTTGGCAAATACGAAACGCTGTTCCCCGATCAACTCGGCGGTGGCAAATCGAAGCAGGTCATCCAGGCTGGTGTGAACAAACTCCTCCAAATGACCACCGATGAAGGTGGCCTCGCCTTCTGGCCAGGCGGTCAGGAGCCGAGCTTCTGGGGCAGCGCTTATGGCGGTCTGTTTCTGCTGCGTGCGAGGGATCAGGGCGCGGACGTTCCTGCCGATGCCATCAACAAGCTCGTTGAGTTCCTCTCGAAGAAGCTGCGCGGCCTTGAGGAAGAAAAAGACCTCTACAACATCACCGACTCCGCCATGGCGCTCTACACCCTCGCGAAAGCGGGCAAACCTGAGCCTGCGTATCAGAACCTGCTCTTTGGCAAACGCGACAAGCTGCCCGAAATCGCCCGCCTCTACCTCGCGCTCTCGATGTGCATCAGCAACACGCCTGCTCAGCAGATCAAGGACACCCTCGGCTGGAAACCGCCCGCGCCTCCTGCTCTGCCGAAGGCTGAAAGCAAGGCCAAGGTCGCCAAAGCGAAGTCCAAGACCGATACGAAGGCCAAAACGACAACTCCGGCACCTGCCCCGGTGATTTGGAGCCACTGGGCCGGCAACGGCGCGAACAAGGCGCTGCGCCTGATTTGTTACACGCACCTTGGTTTGACCACCGACGCGGAAAATCTCGCCGTTTCGATCCTGCAATCCCGCAATGGCCGCGGCGAATGGGGCAACACCTTCACCAACGCGTGGACGCTCACCGCCTTGTCCGCCTACGAGCGCAGCTTGAAGAAAGCCGGCGAGCCGCTGGCCGCCATCGGTCGCTGGGACACGCAGGCGGTGCCGCTGAACCTCACCGCCGGCTTCTCCAGCGCCCGTGTGAACTTCGCGCTCAATGAAGCGCTCAGCGCGAAACCGCTCAGCGTCGAGCTGCCCGCCGGTCGCGAGATCTTCAGCCGCATCGAGGCCCGCAGCTTCCCGCCGCAGCGTGATTTCGCCGGTGAGAACAAGGGCTACGCCATTGAGCGCACCTACGAAGAACTGAACATGGACGGCTCCACCTCCGGCACCGACGATCTACGCGTCGGGGACATGGTCGTCGTCACGCTGAAAATCGAGATCGGCGGTGGTGATCGCTACCTCGCGATCGACGACGCGCTGCCTGCCGTTTTCGAAGCCATCAATCCCGAATTCACTACCCAGAGCGAACGCGAAGGTGATCAACTCCCCGATGGCTCGCAAGCTTGGTTCTGCGACCACCGCGAGATCCGCACCGACCGCGCCTTGTTCTTCACCGACTACGCTCCCGCGAAGGGCAAGTTCAGCCTCCAATACCTCGCCCGCGTCATCGCCGAAGGCGACACCACTGCTCCACCTGCCCGCATCGAAGCCATGTATCAACCCGACAAATATGGCCTCAGCCCGACTCAACGCATTCGCACGCTGCCTTCGGGCAATGCGAAGGTGGCGGAGAAATAAAACCTGCAAGCAGCATGTCCGCCGTCCTTGAACCTGTGTCCTGGCAGCGCATGAGTGACGCCGCAGCCAAAGTTCGCAAGCAGTTGCTCCGTGCAACGCAGGTGTTGGATGAAGCGTGCGTGCCCTATGCTGTCGTTGACGAGCAAGCTGTGGCCGCATGGGTTTCCCGCGTCGATGAAAGTGCCGTGCGCAACACGCGTGATGTCGATCTGCTGCTGCGTCGTTCGGACCCTTCCGGCGGCAAAAGCGGCCTTGGAGCTGGCTGGTTCGTCCATCGCCGTGTAGCCTCCATTGGCAAGGCCGGTCACATGGATTTTTTTCTCGATGGAGCTGATGCCAAAGTGCGCGATGCCTTGCACATCGTTTTCGCTGCAGAAAAAATCCTGCCGGACAGCATCGCTCCGAATGTCGATGCGACTGAAAGCGAAGATTCCGGTGACTTTCGACTGATTCAACCTGAAGCGCTTGTCCGCATGAAGCTGAACGCCTGGCGTGACAAAGACCGCGTGCATCTGCGTGATCTGGCGGATGTGGGGTTGATTGATGAGACTTGGTCTGGACGCTTCGAGGGTGAATTGGAGAAGCGGTTGGAGATGATTCTTGTATCACCGGAGGGGTGAGGACGCGCGTTGAAGTAGCAAAACCGGCTTTGACCGCCTTCACTAAACGAATACAATTCCGCTATGATCGCTACCACAGACAAACCGAAACTAGGCTTTCGTGCTCGTTTGAAGCCCGGGATTTCTAATGACATTGAGGAACTGGCAAAGAACAAACGCCTGAGCCCCGCAGAGCTGGATGATATTGCACGCAGGATGTGCGAGACACCATCTGTGGAGGAAGCATCCAGATTGAGCGACGAATACATGATGGGCTTTTATGGCACAAAGTGACCTGCCGCCTTGGTGAATGATGCGATGGACCCATGCCAAAGATTCTTCGCAACAATATTCCTCCTGCGCTGCTGCGCCATTTGCATCTGCGTGTGCTTGAACGCCAGATAGCCAGGTCTGATCTTCTGCATCTGTCTGAATGGCTCGAAGCAAATCCTGAAGTCCCGCATGGCCGCTGGTTCAAGCGTTTCCCTGGCATGACGGCCTGCGGTGAAGGCGCGCTGGTGAAGACGTTTTTGCTGCCGGATCAGGACGCGACTGGTGAGGAGGTGCTGTGAAGTCGTCTGTTGAATCCATCACCCAAATCCGTGCGTCATTCCCGGAGCAGGGTTTCTTTGCGGAGAAGGAATGGGTGCTGTCACCGGAAGCGTTTGCGTTGAATGCAGCGACAGTGGTGTTGATTCGCGAGCTGGGGCCGGCGTTGCGGGCGTTTCAGCGAGCGTGCAATCGATTGTACTTTGATGAGGCACATCCGTGGGTGGCGAAACTGCTGGATCAGGGCAAGCCGCAGCAGGTGATCGAGCTTGGCAAGAATCCACGCTGGCATGAAGACCTGCCGCGTGTGCTGCGGCCGGATTTGGTGCTGACGGAAACGGGTGTGAGCATCGCGGAGCTGGATTCGCTGCCTGGCGGCATCGGTTTGACAGCGTGGCTGAATGAAACGTATGCGTTGCTGGATCAGAACGTGATCGGTGGGGCTGCGGGGATGATCGAGGCGTTTGCGGCGGCGTTTCCGAGTGAGGACATTCTCATCTCGCGTGAATCGGGCGATTATGTGCCGGAGATGAGCTGGCTGGCGGAGCGATTGGGCCGCCGCGTGTTGCGACCGTGGGAGGTGCAGCCGTTTGAACTGAACGGTTCGGCGATTTACCGTTTCTTCGAGCTGTTTGACCTCGTGAACGTTGAAAACGCCGACGTGATGCTGCGCATGGCCGAGCGCGGAGAACTGAGCTTCACACCGCCGATCAAAGCCTTCATTGAAGAAAAACTATGGCTCGCATTGTTCTGGTCGCCCGCGTTGGAAGACTTCTGGAGCCGCGCACTTCTCACGTCTCACCTCTCACTTCTCCGCCGCTGCATTCCCCAAAGCTGGGTCGTCGATCCAACACCACTGCCACCCTTCGCCGTATGGCCGAAGCTCGATATTCAGAGCTGGCATGAGATGAAAACGTTTGGAGGCAAGCAACGGCAACTCGTGCTGAAAATCAGCGGCTTCTCGGAGCGCGGTTGGGGTTCGCGCGGTGTGTTTATCGGTCACGATTTGTCACAGGAGCAGTGGGGCGCGGCGATTGATGAGGCGCTGGCGAGTTTTCCGACGAATCCGTTCGTGTTACAGGAGTTCCATCGCGCCAAGGTGGTCACGCATCCGGCTTGGGATGAGGATAAGCAGGCAACGCGGGCGATGCAGAGCCGGGTGCGGTTGTGCCCGTATTATTTCGCCACGTCGGAAGAGGACGATGATCCGGCGCTCGGCGGCGTATTGGCCACCGTGTGCCCGGCGGACAAAAAAATCCTCCATGGCATGCGGGATGCGATGATGCTGCCTTGCGTTGCGCGGTGATTTCCGCTCCAATGGCGGCACCATGAAGCTAATCACCGTCCTTCTGCTCGTCTCGACCTCCCTTTTCGCCGCTGAACCGATTGTCGTGAAACTATGGCCCGGTGGAGCGCCGGAGAAGCCCGGCGTGAAGATCGAGGCGGAGAAGGAAATGCCGAAAAAATCGGCCGATGACGTGCAGCGCATCACGAATGTCACTGATCCAAGGGTGCATCGCCGGAATGATGTTTTATTGTAAATATAACTGTACCCCTTAAATAGGCTGGGTATAGAGTGCGGATGCAGTTGAGTATCACGAACATTCAAGCCACCGACGAAATCGAAGTTAGCGTCGTCTTTCGCATTC
>JBDNIB010000110.1:0-4532 GCA_041688535.1 Prosthecobacter sp. | reverse complement strand
GCTCGAAGCGCAACGGGTCGATGTCGGTGATGCCAAGGCAGAAGGCGACAAGCGAACCAGCGGCGGAACCACGACCTGGGCCGACAGGGATGTCGTGCTCACGCGCCCAGTTGATGAAATCCCAGACGATGAGGAAGTAGCTGGTGAAGTTTTTTTCCTTCAACAGTTTCAGCTCGACCTCCATGCGCTCGTGCAGCGACTCGTCATTCAAGGCGCGGTCGCGACCGTAGTGGCGCTCCAGGCCGTCCATGGTCAGCTTGCGCAGGTAGTCATTGCGATCCCCGCCGTCGGGCATGGGATACTGCGGGTACCGTTCGATGCTGGTGGAATCGAGATGGATTTTCAGATCGCAGCGCTCGGCGATCTCGAGCGTGGCGTCACAGGCCTCCGGCACTTCGGCAAACAGTGCGCGCATTTCTTCGGCGGTCTTGAAATAGACCTCCGGAGAGTAGGTCATGCGGTTCTGGTCGTAGATGCTCGCGCCGGTGCCGATGCAGATCATGATGTCGTGGGACTCGTGATCGGCGCGGTTGAGGAAATGCACGTCGTTGGTGGCGACGGTTTTGAGATCGTATTGCTTGCCCCACTCGATCATCTGCCGTGCGCTGCGACGCTGCTGCTCCGTGCTGTGGTCCTGAATTTCGAGATAGAAATTTTCGGGGCCAAAGATGTCGCGGAATTCCTGGAGGCTCCTTTCCGCTTCGTCCTTGCGGTCGGAGAGGAGGAGTTCGTTGATCTCGCCATTGATGCAGCCGCTGAGGCAGATGAGGCCCTTGGAGTGCTCACGCAGGGCGTCCTTATCCACGCGGGGTTTGTACCACTGGCCGTCGAGGTGGCCTTTGGTGATGAGTTTGGAGAGATTTTCAAAGCCCTCATTGCTCGCGGCGAGCAGCGTGAGGTGGGAGGAGCGCTTGCGGCCGGGGACTTCGTTTTTGTCCAGCATCGAGCCGGGGGCGAGGTAGGCCTCGCAGCCGATGATGCTTTTCACCTTGGCCTTTTTCGCGGCCATGTAGAAATCAATCGCCCCGTAGAGATTGCCATGGTCGGTCATCGCCACGGCAGGCATTTCCAGCTCCTTCACGCGCTTCATCAGCGCTTCGATGCGCACCGCCCCGTCGAGGAGCGAGTATTCAGTGTGGAGGTGGAGATGGACGAAAGAGTCGGGCATGCGGCGAGAACTGTTTTAACAGGCGTTGGCAGGGCGGAACAAGGAGGAGTTATTCACATTGAAGGTGGTTTCCGGTGCCAGCGATGGTGGTGGCGATAGCGATTCAACAACTGCCAGCCCACAATGATCAAAATGCAGACAACCGCGAGCGTGATGACGAGGTAAAGCTGGCTGGCGGCAGGTGGCGGTGGCCGCACGGTTGGCGCGGCGGGGGGCGCGACGGCAACAAGCTGAAAAAACCGGCTGGTTTCACCCGGGAAGATCACCTGCGGACGCAGCTCGGCCTTGCCGGCCTGGGAGTGCAGCAGGATCAGGGTGGTGTTCGCGTCCTTGGCGAAATCGAGTTGAAATGTGGCCGCCGCAGGCGGGATCTGGCCCTTGCAGACGGCCAGAAGATGCACCTCCGGCGTGTCGGCCTTGAGCGGGGTGTTGTCTGCGCCGTCAATGGCCTGAATCTCACATTCGGGCAGCGTGCCTGCTTGGCCACCGAAACGCACGCTGAGCGCGCTGGAGAGGTATTCCAGCGCCTTTCCGTGCGTGGCCGCGATCTGTTCTGGCGTCTGCTCACGATACCACGAGCCAGGCACTGGCGGCAGCGTCGTCGGATCGGCCGCCAAGAAGGTGCGCGGATCGAAATTGATGCGCAGCGTGTAGCTGCGATCGGTGGCAAAATCCGCCTCGATCGTCATGTTTGGCACCACATGGGCCTGCGCCAACCCGGCAACCATCAGCAATGCCAGCCAACAGGCATTGAAGACAAGGGTGCGAGGGATTCGAGCGAGCATGTTTCACGTTGGAGATACCAGTGCAGATGGCAAATTGATCGTCATGCCGTCATGCACTCCAGCCTGGGCTAAACACTTGATTGCCAAGGAGTGGTAACACCGGAAGAAAGAACCTGCGAAAAACCTTGTAGCTAGAACATGCCCGCGCTTGACTAGCGGCGTTCAATTTGCTTCAAAAGAGCCATTCAGTAATCAACCCACATGGGATCCACGCTCAAATCAATCGAGAAAGGCCAAGAGATTGTTCTCGAGGACTTCAACATGATCGGCCGCAGTCCGGATTCTTCCATCCGTCTGCTGGACGGCGGTGTGTCGCGTCAGCATGCCACCATCAGGCGTGATGGCTCGCTCTTCTGGGTGTCTGACCTCGGCAGCGCCAACGGCAGCTTCGTCAATGACGTCGCTGTCACGACCGCCCGGGCGCTACGCCACGGCGACCGGGTGCAGTTCGGCACCAGCAATTTCATTTTTGACAGTCAGGATGAAGAGCGCCCGCCGAGTGATTCCGGCGGCAATGTCAGCACGCAGTCGCTCCACACCATCGCCCTGCCGATGAAAACGGTGAAGGCCATTCTCTTCGTTGGCGACCTGCGTAATTTCACCTCCATCTCCGCCCAGCTCAGCGCTGAAGAAGTCGCCGCGATGCTGCGTGAATGGTATGCGCAGTGCGAAAAAGTGCTGAAGACACGCGATGCCATCATCGACAAGTTCATCGGCGATGGAGTCTTCGCCTATTGGATGGGAGACGATATTGCCAACAGAATCAAAGCCACCGAGGCGGCCAAGATCCTGAGCAGCCCGGAAGCGGCGGATTCCCCCAAGCGCAAATGGCTCAAGGAAAACATGAACTTGGAAGTCCACTGCCACATTGGCATGAACATCGGCGATGTCGCCCTGGGTGCCATGGGACGCGGCGTCAACACCGCCGTGGGCGAGGCCGTGAACGTGACCTTCCGCATTGAGAGCCTGACCCGCAAGCTCCAGGTGCCGGTGCTCGCTGGCGCTCCCTTCCTGAATGGCTGGCCGGAAGGTCTGCAGCTCTATCAAAACGCTGGCGTCCACCCCGTCAAAGGCCAGCCCGAGCCGGTGGAGGTCTATTCGCTGATCGACTCCCCGACAGTGTCGCTGTGATGATCGGCTGACAGCAAACGCGCCATGTCATCCCGCGTCATGCGGTAGAGCAGCCACTCTCTCAGTCGGGTCGCGCCCATGCGCTGCTCATAGACCTGCTGCGCGTTCACATTCCAATCCAGCGCCGTCCACTCCACGCGTCCGCAGCCGCGCTCATGCGCGAGACTGACGACTTTTTTGAGCAACGCACCGCCCACACCGCCATTGCGACATTCGGGCAGCACAAAAACGTCTTCGAGATACAAGGTCGGCAGCGCCAGAAAGCTCGAATAAGTCTCCACCAGAATCATGTAGCCGCAGGGATCGGCGTCCTCGTTCACAAATGCCAGCCAGACCTCAATGCGCGGCTTTTCGCCGAGCGCATCCTCGACCAGGCGCGCCTGCGCGACCACATCCGGCGGCATGAGCTTCTCAAACTCCGCCAGCGCCACCACCAGCCGACAAAACGCCGCCGCATGCTCGCGCGCGAGCTGCCGCAACTCGATTTTCAGCGCCGCGCTCATGCGTGCAGCAGCGGATCACCAAACAGCGTAAAGTTTTCCGCCTCCGCGATCCGCACCTTGAAAATTTCACCCGTGTGACGCTCAGGATTGCCATCGAAGACCACGATGCGATTTGAACCCGTGCGGCCGGTGAGGCGCTGGGCATTCGTCTTGCTCGGCCCTTCGCAGAGGATTTCCACCTCCTGGCCAACCAGCGCGTCATACATCGGCAAAGCGATGCGATTCACCAAGCCGAGCAGATCCTGATTACGCTCCTCTTTGACCCGCTCCGGCACCTGCGTGGCTTCCTCCATCTCCGCCGCAGGCGTGCCGCGCCGTTTGGAGTAACGAAACACGAAGGCGTTGTCGAAACGGATGTCCTCAAACATCAGCCGTGTCTCCAGGTAGTGCGCCTCGGTCTCGCCAGGAAAGCCCACGATCACATCCGTCGTCACCGCGATGCCTGGACGCGCCGCACGGATGCGCTCGACGAGTTCGATGAACTTCGCCACCGTGTAAGGCCGGTGCATGCGCTTCAAAATGGCATCGCTGCCGCTTTGCACCGGCAGATGCACATGCCCGGCCAGTTTCGGCAGATAGGTGAAGGCTTCGATCAGGTCCTTTTTGTAGCCAATCGGGTGCGGACTGGTGAAACGAATGCGCTGGATGCCTGGCACCGCATGCACAGCCTTCAAAAGCTGCACAAACGGGCTTTTGCCATCCACCGCCGGGAATTCATGCCTGCCGTAAAGATTCACGATCTGCCCGAGCAACGTCACCTCCTTCACCCCGCGCGCCACCAGCTCCTCCACCTCGCGCACGACTTCCGCGATGCTCCGCGACCGCTCCGCCCCGCGCGTGCTCGGCACGATGCAAAACGTGCAGTGCATATTGCAGCCCTGCATGATCGAGACAAACGCCGTCGCCTGCTTCGGCTTCAGCACATGCTCGCGAATCGTCTCCTGC
>JBDNIB010000878.1:0-4616 GCA_041688535.1 Prosthecobacter sp. | reverse complement strand
CTGTGCTCTTCTCGAATCCCCATAATGACGGCATGCCGATGGGGATTCGAGGAGGGCGCAGTCGTGGTGCGGAGCAAACTGGGCCAAGGCTTTAACAGTCCTTTTGGGTGCGGAGAGACCATTTTGGGGCTTCCTCTACCCCCCCAAGACAGCGAAGCGCCGCAATTATTGACTGAGATCAGCCACCTACGATGGCTTGGAAATGGCAGTTGTTACAAGATGTGCTCAAACCTTGATGGGCCAAATGCTCTGCTGAATTCTTTCCAACTAAAGCGTTTTCTGGGAAGTCTTTGCTCACATGAAAACCCGACTCGCTATTTTTTGCGCACTCATCTTCACCTCCACTCCCCTTCCCGCCGCCGAACTCCGCGCCGGTGTCGCGAAGATCGACATCTCCGACCGCACGGGGCCGGTAAATGATCCGTGTTTTGCGCGGGCGCTTGTTTTGAAAAATGGCGAGACGACAGCGGTGCTCGTCGCCGTGGATGCAGTGGCGATTGGCGGCATCGGGCGCATCGGCAATGGTTTCCTCGCCCATGTGCGCGGTGAGCTGGAGCGCGATCTCGGCATCCCGCCTGCGAGCGTCGTCATCAATGCCAGTCACTGTCACGGCATCGTGCGGAATGACTTGCAGCAGCTTGTCGTGCAAGTCGTCAAAGAAGCGGCGAAGTCACTCGTGCCGGTCAAAGTCGGCGTCGGCTCCGGCAGCGAGAGCCGCATCAGCGAAAACCGCCGCATCCAGATGAAGGACGGTAGCGAGATCGACATGCGCCGCGCCTACTCAATGCCGCGTGATGAAGATGTCGCCAGCGTGGGGCCGATCGATCCGCAGATCGGCCTGCTGCGGCTCGATCGCGCGGATGGCACGCCGCTGGCGGTGGTTTATCAGTTCGCCTGTCATCCGATCATGAATCCGCCGAGCAAGGGCAGTTCAGCGGATTATCCCGGTTTCGCCTCCAAGGTCATCGAGGAGACCACCGGAGCTGTCGCGTTGTTCATGCAAGGCTGCGGCGGCGACATCAATCCGGTGCGCTACAAAGAAGTGAGCCGTCCAGCCGACGCGGAACCGCTGGGAAGCATGCTCGGCGCGAGCGTGCTGGCGGCGATCCGGCCGCTTGAAACCAAAGCCGACGCCACGCTGAAAGTGAGCCGCGAAGTCGTCTCGATTCCACGCGCGGCGGATTATGAGCAACGCATCGCGAACATCGAAGCGGAGCAAAATAAACTCCTGGCAGCGCTGAAGCCGACGAACGTGAATTTCAAGGCCTTCCTGCCGCTGCTCATCCAGCAGCGCCTCTCGCCGGAGTTCCCATCCCATCATGTGCAGAGCTATTTGCACAACGGCAAGGCCATCACGCAGCTCGATGCCGACAATCGTGCGCTGGTGGAGTCCTACCTCGCCAACATCCAGATCATGGAGCAGCTCACGCGCTTGAACACCAACCTCGCGCTGCTGAAACGGCATCTCGCGGAGACCAAGGCCGCCGCAACAGCCACGCTCGATGTTGAGGTGTGCGGATTGCGCGTCGGCGACTTCAAACTCGTGACCTTCCCTGGCGAAATCACCGTGCAGGTCGGTTTGAACATCAAGCAGGCCGCCAACGACCCGCACGCCTTTGTCTCCGGCTACACCAACGGCTACATCTACTACACGCCCACCGTTGGGCAGCGCCTGAACACGGGCTACGCGCAGGAAGACTGCGACACGCTGGTGGCGCCGGAATGGCAGAAGATTTTCGAGACGAAGGCACTGGAAGTGCTGCACCATCTCGCCCGCCCATGATCACCCTCCACCGCCTCGCCATCACCGTTCTGTTATTCGCCGCGTGTCTCGCACCCGCGTCGGCCGCGAATCTCGTCCTGATGATCGGTGAGGACGAATATCTCACCTGGGAAACGCTGCCGGTATTTGCCAAGACGGAACTCGATCCACTCGGTCATCGCGTTACCATCATCCACGCCGATGCGGCGGATAAAAACAACTTCCCCGGCTTGATTGAGGCCCTGCGTGATGCCGATCTGCTGCTCGTCAGCGTACGCCGCCGCACGCCGATCAAGGAACAACTCGACGCCGTGCGTGCCCATCTCGCCGCTGGCAAGCCGCTCATCGGCATCCGCACCGCGAGCCATGCCTTCGCTTTGCGTCCGAAGGACAAGCAGCCCGATGCCAAATTCGCGGCGTGGCAGGACTTTGATCCCGCAGTGCTCGGCGGCCATTATGTGAATCATCACGGCGAGGGACCGCAGACCACGGTCACTGTCGCCAATGGAGCGGACGCGCATCCGATTCTCAAAGACGTTCCACTCACGGGCATGAGCAGCGTTTACTCGCTCTACAAAGTCAGTCCGCTTGTTTCCAGCGCAACGCCGCTGCTCATCGGCACGATTCCCGACCAGCCCGCCGAGCCCATCGCGTGGACGAATCAATTCGGCCCAAAACAGGCCCGCGTGTTCTACACCTCGCTCGGCGGCGCGGACGATTTCAAAGCGCCCGCCTTCCGCCGTTTGCTGCTGAATGCAATCGTCTGGGGTCTCGCGCCGTAATGGTGCGGTGAAATTCCGCGCTCACATTCTGACAGCGTGCGCCTTCGCGGCTCCAGCGATGGCGGAAGTGCCTCGTTTCAACCGTAATGTGCGCCCGATTTTGTCCGAGCACTGCTTCACCTGCCACGGCCCAGATGAAAAAGCACGCGAGGCCGATCTGCGGCTCGATCTGCCCGGCGACGTGCCTGCGCGCGAGATGATCAAGCGCATCACGACGTACGATTCGGACGACGTAATGCCGCCGCCGAAAACGAACAAGCCGCTCACCGCCGCACAGATCGCAACGCTGAAAACGTGGATCGCGGCAGGCGCGAAGTATGAAAAGCACTGGGCCTTTGAGCCGCTGTCGTCTGGGCGCTGGGCTTCAATTGATGCGGTGGTCGAGGCCGACTTGAAACAACATGGCCTGTCTTTTGAGCCGGTGGCCGATCCCGCCACGCTCATCCGCCGTGTGTCCCTCGATCTCACCGGCCTACCACCCGTCGAAACGATGTTCGCAAAGCCTTACGATGCCGTGGCGGATGAACTCCTCGCATCAAAGCACTTCGGCGAGCATCTCGCCGTCGGCTGGCTGGATGCGGCGCGGTATGCGGACACGAACGGTTACTTCGGCGACAAGCCGCGCCAGATGTGGTTGTGGCGCGACTGGGTGATCAACGCATTCAATGCGAACATGCCCTTCGATCAGTTCACCATCGAGCAACTCGCCGGTGATCTTCTTCCCAACGCCACGGTGAGCCAACGCATCGCCACCGGGTTCAACCGCAATCACATGGCGAACAACGAGAGCGGCAGCATCGACGAGGAATTCCGCACCGAGTACGTCGTGGACCGCGTGGACACGACGATGACGACCTGGCTCGGACTCACCGCGGCCTGTGCGCAGTGCCACGACCACAAGTTTGATCCCATCTCACAGCGCGAGTTTTATGAGCTCTTCGCCTTTTTCAACAACGTACCGGAACAGGGCGTCATTCGGCAGGACAATCCGCCGCCGGTAATGGAAGTTCCGGCTGCGGAGCAGCAGCAACAACTCGCCGCCCTCAAACAGGAAAGCACGAATGCCCAAGCGGCCTTTGCACCGTTGCAAACAGCCCTGGCAGCGAAAATTACTGCCTGGGAGAAGGAAGCGTCGGCCACGCTGCCCTCTCCGCCTGTGGAAGCGACGCTGCAGGAGTCGTTCGACGGCCATCTTGCGCGAGGAATGGCCGCGCATGGCACCGCGCTCGTGTTTGAGGCCGGATTGCGTGCTGAGGCGGCGAAGTTTGACGCCACGCAGCATGTGGAGGGGATTCCGGCTGGCTTCAATGCGGACAAGCCATGGAGCATTGGCTTTTGGCTGAACGCGGAAGGCTCGCTGAGCTGCCCGCTGTCGTGGATCGAGCCAGAAGGTAATCGTCGCGGCCTGGAAATCATCTGGCAGAAGGGACGACTGCAAATCAATCTGGTGCATCGCTGGGGCGCTAGCGCGATCGAGGTAGCCACGGTGGAATCCATGAGCGCGAAGGCCTGGCATCAGGTCGTCGTCACCTGCGATGGCTCACGCAAAGCGGCGGGCCTGCGGGTGTTTGTCGATGGAGCGCTGACAACATTGGAGGTCCGGCGCGACACGCTAGATGGCAGCATCATGAATCATGAGCCTCTGCGCATTGGTCGCCGTGACTCCGGGCTGGGATTTTATGGCCTGATCGACGAACTGCGCCTCGTGCCGTTCACGTTGGGGGAGAAAGATGTGCTCGATTGGTTCTGGGGCGAGCGCATTCGCGGCATTGTCGAATCACCAGCAGCGAAACGCTCCGCCGCCAGCAAAGACACACTGCTGGACTACTACATCACCCATTTCGCCGATGCGAAGACACAGACCGCCCGACAGCGCGTGAAGACAGCGGCCCACAACGAAAAAACCCTGCGCGAGGCCATTCCAACCGTGCTGGTGATGCAGGAGATGGACAAGCCGCGTACGGCGCATGTGCTGGAACGCGGCCAATACGACAAGCCGCTTGAGCCAGTGCAGTCAGGTGTACCAGCGGCCATCGCGCCATGGCCTGCGAATGCCCCCAGGAACCGTCTCG
>JBDNIB010000877.1:0-4508 GCA_041688535.1 Prosthecobacter sp. | reverse complement strand
GTGAACAACATCGAGTTCGATCACGCGGACATCTTCAAGGATCTGGATGAGATTTTACTGAGTTTTCAGCGCTTTCTGAACACGGTGCCGCGCAACGGGCTGGTATTGATCAACGGCGATGATCCGAACTGCCTCACACTGCGGGCGAAGTGCCCTGCCCCGCTGAAAACCGTGGGATTGGGACCGACCTGTGAATTCCGCATCAAGATCACGGGTACCTCGCCGGAACTGACCACTTTCGAGATCAATGGCGATACGTTTGAAGTGCCGATGGTCGGCGAGTTCAACGCCCGCAACGCCGCGATGTGCGTGTGCGCGGCACGCTTCGCCGGATTGAGCGACGCGGAGATCCGCGACGGTCTGCGCAGCTTCCGTGGCATCCGCCGCCGCCAGCAGGAATGCGGCACGACACATGGCATCACGGTGATTGACGATTTCGGTCATCATCCGACGGCGATCCGCGAGACGCTGCGCGGATTACGCCAGCGTTACGAAGGTCGTCGGCTATGGGCGCTGTTTGAGCCACGCTCGAACACGAGCCGCCGCAATGTGCTGCAGAATGAATTGATCGATGCGCTGGCGGAGGCGGATGGCTCGGTGATCGCCGCTGTGGCGAATCCTGAGAAGGTGGCGGCGGATCAGCGGCTCGACACGGCGAAGGTGGCGCTCACTGTTACCTCACGCGGCAGGCCGTGCTGGTTTGAGGCAAACACGGACGCGATTGTGAGCCGCTTGAAGAACGAGACCCGCACCGGGGATGTGATCGTGGTGTTCAGCAACGGCGGCTTCGACGGCATCCACGACAAGCTGCTGAGGACGCTGTAAGCAGGATTGACAGATGGGTGCGTGTTCAGGCGTTTTTGCGCTCATGAAAACCATACTGCTTTTGTTTTACTGTGCCGTCAGCTTCGCCACGGCGGCCGAGGTGCCGATCCTGCAACTGGGAGCAAACGCCATGCAACCACGCACGGTGGCTGGGCCTGGCAACAACGCCAGCCTGGTCTATCTCGATGGCAAACCCGCCGCATGCGAGGTCATGGTGGCGACCATTCGTGAGGCGGGAACGCTCGACAACGTGCGACGGGTGAGCACGCCGGAATCGCAGGCGGGGGCGACCGGCACGGTGCGTGGTCCAACGCTGGCGATGGGTGTCGGCGGTGTGCGGCATGTGTTGTGGAGCGGAACGAACGGCTCCGCCGCCGCTGGCAAGGGTAGCGCGTTGTTTTACTCACGGCTGGACGCGTATTTCAATGCCTCAAAGCCGCAGGACATGATGGGAAAGACCGTGGCGCTGGATGGCGGTGCGGCGGTGGCGAGTGATGGGAAGGGCAAGGTGTGGATCGTGTGGCATGCGGGAATGAATGAAGGCGGTGGTGAGGCGCAGCGGCGTGTTTTCATCCGGCAGTCGAATGATGATGGCCTGACGTTTGGCGAGCCGTGGACACCCAAGGGAGAGGCCTTCGGCGTGTGTGCCTGCTGTGGTGTGGCGGCAGCCGCGAATGCAGGTGGGGCGCTGGCGATTTGGTATCGCACGGCCATCGCCAGCAATGGACGCGGGGCGCGATTGATCGAACTTCCAGCGGGTGCGACTGCCGCCACGCCGTCGAAATTGCTGGCACAGGATGACTGGCAGATGCCGACCTGCCCGATGACCACGGCGGAGTGCCGTGAGTCGAACAACGGGATGACCGTGCAATGGGTGCGGGCGTTTCAACTGGAAACGTGGGCGGGCGCAACCACAGCAGCAGCCAGTAAGCAAACAACGGCAGTGATGAACCACCCGCGCTCGGTGTTCAATGCGCAGGGTGAGGAGCTACGCACCTGGGTGGAAGGCTCCGGCTGGAACAAAGCCGGGGTGATGCACTGGCAGGTGTTTGCCAAGGATGGCAGCCCTTCAAGCCTTGCAGGCAACAGCAAGGGCAAGCTGTGGAGCTACGCCGCCCCGTTTTTGACTGCCGATGGCCGCTGGGGCATCGTATTTTGATTCGCCAAGATCAATACACGATCTCCACCTCGTCGCCGACGCGCACCTGGCCGAAGAATTCCTTCGCCTTCTGATAGGGCAGGCGGATGCAGCCATGCGAGGCAGGGCGACCGGTGACGTAGCCGCTGTGTAGGCCGATGGCGCTGCAGTTCAGGCGCATGAACCAGGGCATGGCAACGTGATACAAGGTGGAGACGTGGGAGGTGTGCTTGTCAGTGACGACATAACGCCCGGCGGGTGTGCGGTAGCCTTCACGCCCGGTGGAAATGGAGGTGCTGTTGATGATACGGCCTTCCTTGGTCACCCAGGCACGCTGGTTGGTGAGGTTCACGGTGACCAACGTATCCGGCTCGGCGTCAGGGTCACGCCCCAGAATCACGCGCATCAGGAATAAGTAGCCCTGCGTGGCGGCAAAGTTGATCGGGTAGCGATGATAGCGTGTGGTGCCCAGACCGGCCTTCGCACCAGCGCGCATGAGCGTCGCCGCCCCTTCAACGTCGCCGCGTGCGGCACAGCAGATCAGCGGGGTGATGCCACGGTCGCTCTCCATCGCGTTGCGCAGATCTTTGATGGAGCAACGTTCGATGACCGACTTGAGCACGGGCGTTTTGAAGCGCGTGTTGGGGTCCACCCCGGCGTCCAGCAGCGCTTTCAGCACGTCCGCATTGCGACGCAGCGAGGCCACCGCGATAGGCGGCTGCTGCTCATGCGCAGGCTGGTTCATGTCCACACCGGACAGCGCCAACACGCGCACGCACTCCGCACGACCCATGCGCACGGCGGCAAGCAGGGCAGTGTCGCCGCCGAGGGTTGTTTCGTGAGGTGAGATACCCCAGGCGATCAGTTTCGCGAGATATTCAGGATCATCATTGAGCACGGCTTGATAAGCCTGCGGGAACGCGGCGGTACGCGGCATCAGCCGGGTCCAGTACTCGGCGATCGGATCAATGACAGGACGCCAGACAGCCGGCTTCACGACGATGGCAGGCACCGGTTTGGCAGGCTTCCCCGCGACGCTGGCCGCAGGCTCAACCGGTGCTGGCTTTGCCGTCCTGGGCTGCCGGCTTTCCTCCGCACGCTTGAGCGCGTCTTTGATTGAAGTGGCCGGCGCACGCGAGGGAACAATGGGGGCAAAGGTCGTGTCAACCGGCAGCGCAGCGCGAAGCTCCGCCGCAGTCTCGCTCAGCTTGCCTTGGCGCGTGCTGCTGACCTGGGCACCGGGCAAAGTGGCCGCCTCAACCCGGAACAACTCATGATCCTTCAGGAGATGAATAATGCCCGCACAAACCCCCACGCCGACAATGGGCGGGAGCACGCAGGCACCGAGCATATTGATCCATCCGCTTTTCATTTTTGCGTCACAAGAACGCCACCCATAACAACAATGAACGATGTGTCGAGCTTGGATTTCATCTGGTGACTTTCGACTAAGCACCCGTGAGTGCTTTATTCGCGCCAAACACATGATTTTGAACCAATCACGAAATAAATTATGGTAATTTTAGTGCTGGATGTGACAGTACTTGATGTTCTTGCAGGCCAAAACATCCAGTCATGCCCATCGTGGAGGCGCTGTCTTCGTGACGCTGACATTGCTGTGGCTCGGCATCACCAGCGGCCATGCCGTGCTGTTTTATGACACGGGAGACGTCGGTCATAACACCACGGCCCCCACGGGCATCTTTGCCGATTCAGGCTGGCAGTATGAGGGGATGTACGGCGCGTATCTCGGCACCATCATCGCCCCGCAGTACTTCATCACCGCGCAGCACTTCGGCACCCAGGGCAGCACCTTCACGCACAGTGGCATTTTCAACGGCGGATCTGATGCGATCTACAACATCGACCTCACCGCGAACAGTGGTACGGGCTACTGGGACATCGCAGGCACGGATCTGCGCATCTTCAAAGTGAACGAACTGTTCCCGTATTACGCGCCGCTGTACACCGGCTCCCTGGAAATCGGACTCACTCTGGTCACCAATGGCCGGGGCGGGGCGCGTGGTGATGAGGTGCTCGTCAGCGGCAATCTTCAGGGCTGGGAGCACAGCTCGCCGGATGGCATCGCGCGCTGGGGCAGCAACACGGTGAGCGGCGTTTACACCAGCGTGCTGGGCGATCTGCTGACAGCCTCATTCAGCGCCATCGGCACGGCGGAGGAGGCCTCCCTGTCCGGCGGTGACTCCGGCGGCGGCGTGTTCGTCAATGACGGCGGCGTCTGGAAGCTGGCGGGAGTGAACTACAGTGTCGATGGCCGATTCGACACCAACAATGTTGTCGGCGACGGTTCCGACTTCGACGCCGCCATGTTTGATCGCGGCGGTCTCTACCAGGGCTCCGACGCGTTTGGCTGGTCCTACAATCCCAATCTGCCGCTGGACAATCCCTCCAGCATGTACGCCTCGCGCATTTCCACGAGCGCAGCGGAGATCATGGCGATCACCGCCGTTCCTGAGCCGCAGTCGGCCTTCCTGGTACTGCTGGCGGCACTTGGCGCGGTGTGGCAGCGCAGGCGTGTCACGCC
>JBDNIB010000876.1:0-8844 GCA_041688535.1 Prosthecobacter sp. | reverse complement strand
CGGCAGCCACGCGCGGAAAAAGACGCTGAAGTTTGCGCTGCCCAAGAGCCAGCAAGCGTGGTGGGAGCGGCTGTGGGCGAAGCTCGCCAGTCCGTATCCCAACTGCAATGCAGTCGGCCCCGCTCCGCCGTTTGCCTGCGAGTAAACCCTCCAAAACAGTGCCGTTTTAACTTCCTACTGCATGGTTACGGCTCAGGACGACACTCCATGACCGAGCTGAAAATGAATCCCGCGCACTGGACCTTTCTCACCGCGCCCGACGCACTCGTGCAGCAGCTCGCCGTGGCCATGAACTTCAAATTCCAACTCGTCGAAGGCTTCTTCGCGCACTCCAACCTCATCACCGTGCTTGACTAAAACGGTCGGGTGATCCATCGCGAAGAGTCGCTGTGTGCTGACATCACGCCCATCGTGGCAGCGCTGAAAAAGCAACTGCACAACCCCTGACTACCTTGAGCTTTCCCGTCTGCAAACACGCCAACCGCAAATCCGCCACCGCCGAAGGTCTGCGCTGGCTCGCGGCGGAGCCGTATCGCGTGTTCTTTTTCAGCGGGGCGGTGTGGAGCATCATCGGCGTGTCGCTCTGGCCGTTGTTTTATGCGCAACAGATCGGCTTCTACCCGAACTTCGTTCATGCGCGTCTCATGATTGAGGCCTTCGGCGCAGCGTTCGTCGTCGGCTTCCTCGGCACCGCCGGTCCACGCATGGCCTCCGCGCCCAAACTCACCTCGCTGGAGTTACTTTGGCTCTTCGCGCTGCATCAAGCCTGCGCCGTGAGCCATCTCACCCTGCGTCTTGCCTGGGGTGATGCCTGCTTCATCGCGCTGCTCGTGTCGCTGCTGCTGTGCCTCGTGATTCGCGTCGTGAAGTTCCGCAAGGAAGCCCCGCCGCCGCAGATGCTCCTCGCGCTCACCGGACTCGTCTGCGGCATTGCGGGCGCATCCATGCTGCTCGCTCCTTCGACCATGCTCGATCCCCAGCTTCTCCGCCTCGCGAATCTGCTGCTATATCAGGGCCTGCTGCTGCCGCCGGTGCTCGGCATCGGCTCGTTCGTGTTTCCGCGCATGCTCGGTGGTGATTTTGGCGAGCCGAAAACCGCCGAGCAGACCCGGGTGAAGCTCGTTCGATCCGTCATGGCGTCGTTTCTCATTGTCATGAGCTTTCTCTATGAATTTCGAGGTCAAATCATTCTCGGGACCAGCTCGCGAGCCATGATCGTTGCGCTTTACCTCCTCTTGGAAGTGCGCTGGAAGACCCAGCATGCCGGATCACTCACTACCGGCCTGTTTTGGGCGTTGGGACTCGGTTTGTGCGGCCTCGCGCTGCCCGTATTCTTTTACGCCCAGCATGTCAGCATCGAGCACCTGCTCTACATCGGCGGATTCGGCATGTTGATCCTCGTCGTCGCCAGCCGCGTGCTATTTGGCCACAGCGGCGACCTCGATGGCTTCTTCGTGAAGAGCAAATGGGTGCGCTTCCTGATCTTCCTCGGCATCCTCGCCGCTACCACCCGCGCCACACCCGCATGGATGCCCTCCACGACCGTTTCGCATCACATCTACGCCGCCTGGACTTGGGGACTGCTGGCCCTGTTCTGGCTCATCTGGCACCGGCGGCGGTTTGTGAAACGGGATGTGGAGTGAGGAATGGAAGCCGGCGCCTGGATTGCCCCGTTCCTGATCAAAGCTTTGGTTCCTTCCAGTCAGGAATACCGCCGGATTTGAGCTGCTTCTCGTAGAGTTCAAAGAAGGGTTTCGTGGGCGACATGGGCGCGGTTTCGTTGACCATGAGTGGCCGCGTTTCCTTCCAGAAGGCGGCGTAGGCGGCGTTCATCTTCGCAGCGACCTCGGGGTATTCCTTGATGACGTTCGTCTTCTGATACGGATCGGCTTCGAGGTCGTAGAGCGCGCCTTGTGCGACCTGCTCGGGAGCTTTCTTGTTTTTCTTCGCATTGCCACCGCCGCGCGGGCCGACGAAGCGGAAGCGCTGGTTGCGCACGCCGTAGTTGAGGAACTCGTACTTGTTCGGCTCTTCGCCGGTGTTCCAGCGGGCGACGTGGGTGAAGAGGAAGCGGTCATCCCACTGGTCGGCCTTGCCTTCGATCAGCGGCAACAGGCTGCGGCCTTCGACCTGGTTTTTCGGCAGCTCGGCGTTCGCGAGTGCGGCAAAGGTGGGCAGCAGGTCGATGTGCGCGGCGATATTGTTGATGTCGCGACCCGCGTTGATCTTGCCATCCCAGCGGATGAAAAAAGGCACGCGCACGCCGCCTTCATCGGTGGAGCCTTTGAGTCCGGTCTGGTCACCATTGAAGAAGGGATAGCCAGGAGCCAGATCCTTGCCGGGCTGGCCGGTACCGCCGCCGGTCATGCCATTGTCGGACATGAAGATGACGACGGTGTTTTTGTAGAGATCCCATTCCTGCAGCTTCTCTGCGAGGCGGCCCATGTTTTCGTCGATATTTTCGATCATGCCGTAAAAACCAGCCTGCTCGGTGCCGAAGCCGAGATCGGTAAAGCGCTTGGCATTTTTCTCCGGCGCGATGAACGGGCCATGCGGCGCATTCGTGGTGATGTAGGTGAAGAACGGCTCACCTTTGTCCTTCTGTTGCTTCATCCACCCGAGAGCGGCGGTGAAGAAGACATCGGTGCAGAAGCCCTTGGTCTTCACAAAACTGCCGTTGTGGCGAATGGTGGGGTCCATGTACTTGTTATCGGGGACATCGGCGCAAGAACACGGATAGGCCTGACCGATGCCACCTGCGCCATGGATGAAGACCTCGTCAAAACCGCGTTTGTGCGGTTGATACGGCTCTTCATCGCCGAGATGCCATTTGCCGAAGATGCCGGAGGTGTAACCCGCCGTTTTGAGCACCTGCGGCAGGATGGTGGCGTCCAGCGTCATGCGCTCACGCTCCAAAATGGTGTGCGTGATGCCATTTTTCATCGGATGACGGCCAGTCATGATCGCGCTGCGCGTGGGTGAGCAGGTCGGACTCACCAGGAAGCGCGTGAAGCGCAGGCTTTTCTCATACAGCGCATCCAGATTCGGCGTCTTGAGCCAAGGATGGCCATGGCGTCCCACCGGACCGTAGCCCTGGTCATCCGTCATCACGAGGATGATGTTCGGCTTGGAGGCGGCGAGATCCGCGAGGACCTGCGTGCTCAATGTCACGAGGGCGAGAAATGTGAAGGCGAGTTTCATGCGTGTGGTTTGTTTAGGGCTTGAGTGTTTTGGTGACGGTATGCAGAACCTTGCCGTGGTCATCGCGAAATTCGATGACGAGCCCGCCATCCTTCTGCGCGCTCACATGCAGGAAGCCGCCGGTCGGTTCGGGATAGGTGTAGGGCTGCTTGATGAGTCCTTCAGGGTCCGTGCCTTTCTTGGAGCCGGGAGCCACGCCAACGCGCGAGTTTTCGTCGTTCAAAGCTCCGCAGGCGAACTCCTCGACACCTGAGGGATGAATGCTGTGAAACTGCCAGTGCCGGTCGCCGCAGAAGGTGAGCAGGTTCTTGATGCCGTTGTCATTCAGCCACTGAAAAAACTCGTTCGCCTCGTGGCGGAAGCCGCCGAGGTTCGTGTGATTGTCCTGCTTGCTCGCATCGTCCGGTCCGACCATCGGCGTCGGCGTGATGATGATCTTCCATGCCGCATCGCTCTCCTTCAGTGTGCGCTCAAGCCAGGCCTTCTGCTCCGCGCCCCACAGCGTCTTCTGCGGACCGTCCTCGTCCTTGTTCGGGCTGCGATAGTCGCGCCCCTCGGTGAACCAGAGCTGCACATGCTTGTTGAGCCGGTGCGCACGGTAGGTGGGCGATTCACGATCGCCTGCGGCGTGAATCGGCATCTGCTCGCGGAAAATCTCGATGCCTGTCGATGGCGTGGGCAACTTGCCGCCGCCGTTGTCGGAATCATTGAAACGGAAGTCGTGATCATCCTTCGACCAGTAGCCCGGCGTCCGCCCAAAGAAGGAAACCATCCGCGGAAAGCGGAACTGCTCATGCCAACAGGAGCGCAGCTCCGGCAACGTCTGCGCCGGGCCGTTGAGAATATTGTCATAATAAACAATGTCGCCCGTGCCGATGAAAAAATCCGGCTTCAACTCCGCCATCGCCGCGAAAGACGGGAAGCCGAGCTTCTTGTCCTCCTCTGTCGCCGAGATCGGTCCGCTGGCCTTGCCCGCCTTGCCATTCATAAACTTGTGGTAGTTCATGCAGCTTCCCATGCAGAAACTCACCGCCGCATTCGATGAGGCGCCCGGCAGCGTCTTGAACTGCCGCATCGGTCCGGTTTTTGAAGCGCCATCTTCTCCAAACACGAGCCGGTAGTGGTAGGTCGTGTCCGGTTTCAAACCCGTGACCTGCACTCTCACGATGAAGTCATGCTCAGGCTCCGCCTTGATCCATTTGCTCTTCATCGCCTTCGTGAAGTCAGGCGACTCGCTCCATTCAAACATCGCCTGACCTATCTCCCCTCGCACATCACCCTGCGCGTCGAGTACCGGCCCGGGAATACCCGTGAGTCGCGACTGCAGCAGCACGGACGTATCCGTGACCTCGCCGCTCATCTCGCCTTGAGCATTGTAAACAGCATCCGTGGCGAATGCGGAGGCGAGTCCGAGGACGGACGCGATAAGGTAGGGAAGGTTGGGTCGAAACACGGTCCCTAATGACGAAGCGCCCGTAGTCCTCTTTCATCGAAGGTTCCGCTCACCTGCCATTCACGGCACGGATCAGCTTCAGCAACGTCGCGCGAATCTTTGGCTCGGCCTCGACTTCGAGGAAACTGGAGCGTGCGGGCCAAGTCTCGTAGCCGCCGTATTCATGCTGCTCCGGCGTTGGCAGATAACCGCCGTAGCCGTTGGCGAGTTCGATCGTGAACGTCGCTTTGGCCACGCTCTCCTTCTTGATAGCGAGTCCCGTGATCGCAAACACCTCGCAAGGCGCGGAGGCGATGGTGAGATCGCCAATGCGCAAAGCCTGCAACGCAATGGGCATCGTGTCCGGGTATGTCGCCAGTCCCATCGTCTCACGCGCATAGATGACTGGGCGCGACGGATTCGGCTTCTTCGCCTCATCCGTGGCGAGCAACGACTGCGCCCACGCCATCTCATCCGCGCCCGGCTTGCGCACATGAAGTGGAATCGTCGTCAGCTTCGCACCAAGTTCGACA
The DNA here is from genome assembly GCA_041688535.1 of Prosthecobacter sp. Lineage (GTDB taxonomy): Bacteria > Verrucomicrobiota > Verrucomicrobiia > Verrucomicrobiales > Verrucomicrobiaceae > Prosthecobacter. The sequence continues at coordinate 3,678 of JBDNIB010000876.1, read as the reverse complement.
TCAGATCGATGCTCAATGCCCTGAATGATCTTCAACGCCGCGTCCGCGAGATCATCCGCGACCTCGCGCATGCGAGGATAGCCACCTTTGCGCTTGTTCGGGTCCTTGAGGTTCACGCCGTTCACATCACCGCTGCTGCCGTTGGACAGGATGCCGACAAACGGTGGATCCTGACGGTCGGCAGACAGTTGTTCCTGAATGCGATCGGCAAACACGCCGAAGTAATCCGCGCTCACCTGCCCGGTGGGCACGCCGCCGATGTAATGCAGTCCGTAATTTGCCAGCACACATAGCGGACGACCATCGGCGTGCTGCACAGACAGCACGCAGAACTCTGGGTCCACAGGGCCGGACGGCGTCTCCGCTTCGGCCACGGCTGGCCCGAACTGCACGCGCTCGCCGATACGGCCGAAAGGATTCGCGCGTTTGCTGTCAGTCTTCACGAACCAGCGACGATTGAACACGAGCTCCGGCTTGTTCACGCTGCCCCAGCCGATCTTCGCCGGTGCGAGCTGAAACGCCGCGCGCCGGATGCCATCGGCGATGCGCCGTGCCAGGAAATGATGATACGCCTCGTTCGCCGGACCGAAGCCGATGTTCAGCGCCCGGGGTGCGCTGTGTGTATGCGTGGCCGAGATGAGGATGTTCTCGGGTGGCAGGTCGAGCGCCTCCTTCAGCAGGCCCTTGGCCTCGGCGACGATCTCCGGTGCCATCATCGTCACATCGCAGACGGCAAAGGCGATGCGTGTTTTGCCGTCGTCTAGCACGAGGCAGCGCGCGTGCAGCTCATCATGCACCTGCTTCGCCGGGCCGATTTTCATGATCGTGCCATCCAGCACCACCCCCATGTCCGGCGTGATGTTGCTGGTCGCCGCCCCAGCGCGCAAACCGGCACCGAAGGTCATGCCACCGCTCAAACAGAGCGTGAGTACAGTCAACCGGAGGTGCTTCATGAGATGGTGGTGACAGGGTTATTTTTTCGGCGCACGTTTTACCTCATCCACGACCGGCACATCTCTGTTCATCGCGTCATAGGCCGCCTGGAGTCGCTTCACGATTTCAGGATGTTGAGTTGCGACATCGTGCTGCTCACCCGGGTCGTTTTGAAGGTCAAAGAGCTGCAATGGCTTTGCCTCGTCGCCCGTCTGTAGTCCTGGATGCTCGCTGGGTTGCGCTTGTTCATAAGGAGCGAGAATGGTGACACCATCCGGGCCGCGTGGATCGACATAAGTCTCACCGGGTTTGTAAATGTGCGCCAGTCCGCCACCGGGTCTGAACACATGCAGTTTCCAGCGCGCATCGCGAATCGAGGCCAAGCGCGAGTTTTGATGGCCGAAGATGAAATCGTGCGGCGACTTCGCCTCACTCGTGAACAACGGCAGGATGTCCCGGCCATCGAGCACGCGATCATCTGACATCTTCGCACCCGTGACTGCCAGCGTCGTGGCAAATAGATCCATCATTACCGCCGGCTCAGCGCTGGAACGACCAGCGGGGATTTTTCCCGGCCAGCGGGCGATGCAGGGCACGCGGTAGCCGCCCTCATAGCTGCTGCCTTTCATGCCACGCAAGCCACCCGTGCTGCCGCCGAAGGTCGCGCCGTTGTCGCTGGTGAAAACCACGAGCGTGTTCTCATCAAGGCCGAGCTCCTTCAATTTTGCCAGCACCTGACCGACGCTCCAGTCGAGCTCCATCACGGCATCGCCATACAGGCCTGCGCCGCTCTTTTTGTAGAACGCATCCGATGCCGCCAGCGGCTTGTGCGGCATCGCGTGGGCGAAGTACAGGAAGAACGGCCTGTCCTTGCTGCGCTCAATGAAACCCAGCGCACGCTCCGTGTAACGCCGCGTCAGCGTGGCCTGCACGACGGGATATTCGATGACCTGCGTGCCCTCCAGCACCTGCACGGGCCGCATGTCGTTCGAATACGGGATGCCGTAGTATTCATCAAAGCCGCGCTCGGTTGGCAACGATCCCGCGTGATGACCGAGATGCCATTTGCCCACCATGCCCGTGACATAGCCTGCGGATTTCATCACCTGCGCGAGCGTGACTTCTGTTTTTGGCATCGCCACTGCATCGGCGGCAGCGCCGCCATCTGGCGCAGGATTCTGCGTCATGCCGCAGCGAAACGGATAACGCCCCGTCATCAGCGAAGCTCGCGTCGGCGCACAGAAGGACGCCGGACAGTTGAACTGCGTGAGCTTCGCGCCTTCCGCCGCCATTTGGTCAATGTTAGGTGTCTTGAGCTTCGGACTGCCATAGCAGGCGAGATCACCGTAACCGAGGTCGTCGGCGAGAATGATGACGACGTTCGGCGGTGAAGCCACGCAAAGCGAAGAGCCAAGAGCGAAGAGAAGGAACAGAGCAGGGAGGCAACGCATGGCAGCGAATGAAACGTGCTGGGAAAGCCCGTCTGGCAGTGATTAGGCACTGTCTGATTGAACACCCGTGAGAGTCAGGCAGGTTCAAGCTGACCAACCGCACCTGCCAGGACACGGCCGCCCAAGGATGCCGCAACACTGTCCGATCCCATTATGGATGATCCAAATCTTCTTCACCCATTCGATGAGCTTGTGCGCCCGCTGAACGGCATGCGGGTCTCGCGTGCGTGGAATGGATATGGCAGTGCCATCTGCCTGGATCTGGGCGAACTTCACGAGGAACCTGCCGGCAACCGCTCGAGTCTTTGTGGCGAGGCGGCCATCTTGATCCAATGGGACTGGCGGGCGGAGTTCAAGGCAGGGGTCGTCGTTGGCAGTTCATCCTCCAGAAAGTCTATCAAGCAGTTCCTCGAGCGACTTGAAGGCAGGCGAATCAACTCCGTCAGTCTCGACGATACCGGCCCGAGCTGCGCATTCAGTTTTCCAACGGCATCGTCATTCGTTCCATGGTCATGCACAGGGCGGACCCGCAATGATTTGTTCGACTGCCATCTAGGCAAACTCTCCGGGTCATCAACGGAGTTCTGACGGACCAACAATCCCAATAAGGCATGACTGCGGCGGAACTCGCCGAATGCGATTTGTCGGAGTCTGCGACCCAGCGTTAGAAGTCAGACCAAAACGCATCAACTCAGGATGCAGAGCGTTGTGCAGGCTGCTGCTTCTACATTAGTTTAGATGCGAGCTTCTTCTTCCACGACTTTGGCGTTTGTGCCTGCGCAAGCAGCCCGCACGACGGACGTGTGACAGCGGCCAAGGATACCTGTCCTGCCTTCTCTCCACAGCATCCCGATGATGGAGAAACCGTGGAGTGAAGCGACGCAGGTCTTCGTTCGTCTATTTCTTATAGAAGTGCGGTATCACGCGACTCAGGCGGATGTTGGCTGGGACCGACGATGATAAGAACGCGCGCTAGATCAGCGGCGAAGTCCGAGGCTCTGCAACAGACGAGGCAGAGGCGATGGCAGAGACGCATGTCTTTATGAACATGGTTGAGCGCCTGTTCCATCGCGTGTATCCAGTGTTCACTCATTCTCGCTCTTCTTTTTGCCTTTCGTTGCGCCGGGAAGTTTGCGCCCTGTGGCAGCGGCCCATTTCGTGTAGGCTGCGGTGAGTTCCTGCACGAGTTCGGGTTTGGTAGCGGCGAGGTCGTGGAGTTCGGTGCGGTCGGCTTCGAGATCGTAAAGTTCCCACCTCACTGGCTTCGCTCCGGTGTCCCAGACAAGTTTCCATT
>JBDNIB010000875.1:0-2506 GCA_041688535.1 Prosthecobacter sp. | reverse complement strand
TCGAACGGCTTCACCGCCTCACCACCGCCGACGAGCGCGGCACTTTTGCCTTTGGTGAAACTCACGCGGTAGGTCCACTGGCCCGTTTTATCCGGTGAAAGATGCGCCAGCCACGCCGTGCCCGATTCAGCGCTGCTGTTCGCGGCTTTGCCATCGGCGGCGAAGTAGCCGGGCACCACATACTTGGGCGCGCCGCTCTCATGCGTGAAGGTGACGTTGAAAGCGAGGTCGGTGAAGGGATTCGGCTCGTTGTCGAATTCATCCGCGAAAGGGCCGTCAAGAGCGAGCGTGACCTTGTGCCACTGCTTGAGTTCACCACTCGCAGCGACGGAACCGTTACCATCGGGCTGGCGGACAACTTTTCGTTTGGCGGCAACGGCTGGCGCGCTGGTCTTTGCCGCCGCCTTGCCGTAACCCGCAAAACCTTCCGGAAGAAACGCATCGGACTTGGCGAGGATGATTTGATCCACCTCAATGCCGTCCTCACGCATGGACATCAGCAGCTCATGCTCACCCGCCTTGTCGATGTCGAGCCAGAGTTGCAGCGGCACGCCGGTGTGGACGGTTTCGGTGCGCTGCTTGCAGTCCCAGTTCCAGCCATCCTTCTGCACCGTCTGCCAGCGCGCGCCGCTCTCCGGCCATTCGCCATCAAGACCGAAGTGCAGGCCATTGTCTTCGCTATTCGTCGAATAGACCCCCACCCAGACGTAATAGCGGCCTGGGGTCGTGACTTTAATCGGATAGCTCAGCACGGCCATCTCGCCGCCCTTGTTCGTAAAATTTTCGCCATTGATGAGCTTGTCATCATGCGAGCGTCGCGTGTCCGGCAGCAGCTCGATATAAGCACCACCGCTCGCGCCTTCGACATGCGGCGGATCACCATCGGGACTCACCGCGGGTGTCGAAGTCGCGGAGGTGATGTGCCAGGCGCGTTTGTCGGACAGCGTTTGCTTGGCGAAGCTCTCGGCTTCGACGGTGATGATGTCAGCGGCAAGGAGACCGCTGCTCCAGGCGAGGAAGGGGATGAGGGCGATGGGTTTCATGGTTGGAGGCATTGAGTCTTTTAAATCAGCGCCGCTGCGTGCGCCTTTCATAGCTCGCCTATTTCCCTCAGAAAGGCGACCTGTCGCACGATCTGCGCGTCGCGATTTTCGATGACCTTCTGCGCATCACGCTTGGTCCAATCGTAGAAGCCCTTGCCGCTTTTCATGCCGACGTCACCAGCGGCCAACTTGTCCGTCATGCATGCAGCAGGGATCGTGTTGCGAGCGAGGTCCGGCAGCAGGTAGCGCTGCACGCGTTCCGCCAGCTCCAGTCCGACGAGATCCATGTTCTCCATCGGGCCGAGCGCGGGCAGGCGTAGCGCAAAAGTCAGCTTCACCACGCGATCCACATCTTCTGCCGTGCAGACACCCGCATCGACGAGCGCCAGGCATTCGCGCCACATCGCGTGCATGATGCGATTGCCGATGAATCCTGGCACGTCCTTGCAACGCACCGGCACCTTGTCGATGTCCTCCATCAAGGCGCAGGCGTCGTCGAGTCTCTCCGGCGGCGTGCCTCCACCGGCGATCATTTCGACCACGGGAATCAAATGCGGGGGATTCCAGAAGTGCGCACCGACAAGCAGAGCCTCGCATTCGCCGCCACGGCCCATCTCGGTGATGCTGAGGCCACTGGTGGCGGAAAGAAACAACGCGCCGCGCTTCTTGGCGTCATCGAACTTGCGAAACAACTCGGTTTTCTGCTCCATGACTTCAAGGATGCAGTCGAGGACCACGTCCGCCTCGCGATCCATGCGTCCAAGATCGGCTTCGAGGATGATTTCACAACCCGAGCGCTTCGCTGGACCGATGTTGGCATCCGACCATGCTGACAAACGGGCGAGTTCGGTTTCGACCGTGCGGAGTTTCGCTTTATCTCGTGCCCAGAGCAGTACGCGATAGCCCGCGCGTTGAAACGCGACGTCTGAGGAAGCGCCCATCTGGCCGATGCAGCAAATACAGATGGTGGTGGAGTTGGGGTTGGAGATCATGCGCGGGTTTCGTTGAGGGGTTGTTCAGGTTTCATAGTCACCCACAACAACGCAGCCAGCACATTCAAGCCAGCGGAGACATGAAAAAAAACGACATGCGATCCCGTTCAGTCAAGTAGGTAGAGCGGCGTATCGTCTGGGTGGTAGAGTTTAATTGGTCGCAGCGCGGCGAATCAAGTGACGGCTCTTACATCACTTCTTCCTGCCTTTCATGGCTGGTGGAGCTTTGGCCTCGGTTTCTTTGAGGGCGCGGAAGTCGTGGGAGATTTGTTCGGCTTTGGCTCGGGTGGCGGCGGTGTCATTCCAGAATTCCTGCACCACGGCTTCGATTTCGGGATAGTCTGAGCCGTCGTCGCCGATGGCTTTGCGACGCTCGGCGAGTTGCTGTTTCAGATCGGTAACGAGCGTGGCATACCTTCTTCATTTCAATGGTAGAAACAGCCGTGCTGGCTCCAGCCTGCCGCCGAGATC
>JBDNIB010000109.1:0-6898 GCA_041688535.1 Prosthecobacter sp. | reverse complement strand
CAGCGTTGGCCGTTGCGAAACTTCATCGAGCTGGCAAACCGGTTGGCCGAGACACATGCGGTGCGCTGGATCGTGCAAGGTGATGAGACAGGTTTGAGCGAGGCGGTGCAGCGGGTGAGGACGAGCACGCTCGATGAACTGGTGCGGGTGATTGCGGGTGCGAAGCTGTTCATTGGTAACAATTCGGGGCCGATGCACATCGCTGCGGCTGGTGGCACTCCGGGAGTGATTTTGATTGGACCGTCCTCGCCACGTTGGGACCCGGTGTGGCATCGTGAGCGATTTGAACTGCTGCGGGAGCCGCGCTTGAGTTGCCAGCCATGCGACAGTGCGACGAAGCCAGCGAATCGCTGTTTGAACACGCAGGCACCGATGGCGTGTTTGAACCGCTGGAGTGTGGATGCGGTGCATGAGCGGGTGATGCGCCGATTGTAGGACAGGTGTACCACCTGTTGCGAGTGGGGCGGGCATTCTGCCCGCATGGGGAACGGGGCAGGATGCCCATGGCACTGGTGTCAGGCAGAATGCCTGTCCTACGCCTTGACGGCCATCGTGAACAAGTCGGGCTGGGTGCAGTGCAGGTCGATGGCGCGTTCGTTGGCGGCGGCGCCGTGGCGAATTTTCAAGAGGAGACGAGCGAGCCTGAAGATGATCTGGCCGAGGATGCACCGCATCTGGCCGCTGGTGCTGGTGGAGCAGTAGTGGCGGCCTTGAACGGAGATGTGGGTGAAACCGCAGGCGCGGAGGCATTGGGCTATGCTGGCGGGGGTGAGGCCGATCTCGTGGGTGAAGTCGCCGTAACGGATGGCGGATGAGAGCGGGCTTTGCGCGTTGAAGGTGAGCAGCCACAGTTCGCCGCCGGGTTTGAGCGCGGTTTGGGCGGCGGTGAGGAAGCGGATGAACTCGTCCTTGGTGAAGTGCTCGATGATGTCCTTGGCGTGCAGGAGATCGAATGCAGCAGTTTGCGATTCGAGGAAGGTGATGACGTTTTCCTGTGCCCAAGTGCGGGAGGGGTCGTTTTGACGGGCGATGGCGAGGTCGGATGGGGAGAGATCGACGCCGGTGAGTTGAGAGAAACCTTTGGCGGCCATCCAGGCGAGCCATTCGCCTTTGCCACAACCGAGATCGGCGATGGTGGCCGCACGATTCGACGGCAGTGCGTCATAAGTGGCGGCGTATTGTGCGTGCTGGACGGCGGCATCGAGTGCCTTCTGCCCGCCGAAGGAGGCGGAGTAGTCACGGTAGAGAATGTCGCGGTAGGCTGACATGGGTGGAAGTAGGCTGGGCGTGTTGTGGCCGGTGCGGTGCTGTCAAGCGGACGGGCGGACTGTCGCCACACCCATCCTACGGCCTGGAGAGTTGCTGCTGAATGAATGCGGCCCATGACGCGGCGACGGCGTCGTGGGTGTAGAGTTGGCGGGTGCGGGCGAGTTGGCGTGTGACGAGGTCGCCGCGTGCTCGTTCGTTGCTGCGAAAGCGCTCCAGTACAGCATCCAATGATTCAAGATCAGCATGACGGAAGATGGCTTCAGGAGTGCCAATGACTTCAGGAATGGCACCGCTGTTTGATCCAAGGGTGGCGACGCCGCAGGCCATGGCTTCGATGAGGACATGGCCGAACTGTTCCTCCCAGCAAGTCTTGAACGTGCGCACGGGCTTACTGGCAAGAACGAACAGATCAAGACAGCGCAGAAAATCTGGAATCTCCCAATGTGGGCGTGGAGACAGCAAATGAAACCAAGGCCGACTTTCATCCAGGGTCTTCAACCATTCGAGGCGCGGCCCTGACCCAAGCATGGCAAGATGTACATCCTTTCTCCGGGCGCACACAGTCACTAATTCCGAAATCCCTTTCTCGTCTGCGAACCTGCCGCAGTAGCCGACGATGGTTCCCTGGCTTGGAAGACCAAGCTGCTTTCTCAAAGCTATGCGCTCGTCGGCATTGGCCGGAATATGATTGGTGAGATCGACGCCGAGTTGGGGGGCGATATGCACGTTGCTGGCGCGTGCGCCGCGTTTTTGCACGAGTTGTGCGGCGGTATGATTGCCGGCGATGATGAAATTGGTCGTCAGCGTCATGCAGCGGTAGATTTGAGCGAGCACGAGGCCTTTCCAGCCGGGACGTTCGACGTTTTCCCAGGTGAATTCGCCAAAGAGAGCGTCGCGCTGAAACAGGGACTTCCACAAACGTGTCTGCCAACAAACCAAGGCCCAGGGCTCGTTTTCGACGAGGATGACATCGAAGCGGCGGGAGCGCATGACGGCGGCGAGGCCGGTGTAGCGGAAGGTGGTGTCGGTTTTGCCGAGGCGCGGCAGGCGGATGAGCTGGTAGCTGCGGGAGGGCGCGTCGCTGTCGTTGTCGAAGTCGGAGGAGGGGCGGCCGAGGATGGTGCGCTGCTCGATGGTGGAGGTGACGCAGACGAGATCGAAATGCGCGGCGAGCGCCTGGAGCTTCTTGCGGTTTTCGAGAGCGGCGTAGGTGTGGCCGATGAGCAGCAGGCCGGGCTTCATGTGGCGGGCGTGGCTGCGCCAAGTTCGGTTGCGCAGGGGGCAGGGTCATTGGCGCAGGCTTCGGCGAAGATTTGCGCCCAGTCGTCGCCCGCTGGCAGGATGCGATGGTGTTTGAGCAGCAGGCGTCGTGATTTTTCGAGAGCGTCGAGGTAGTCGGATGAATGGTGCTCGGTTTCGAGCTGACGATAGGCCTGCGCCCATGCAGTGGGGTCGAGGTTGTCGAGCATCGCCACGGGATACTGGCATGTGGCGAAAAGTTCGGTGAGGCCCATGCTGCGGTTGGCCAGGATGGGAATGCCGGCGGCGATGGCCTCCATGGCGGCGGTGAGCCCGGCGGAGCCATCGCATGGCACGATAGGCAGCAGGACGGCGGGCGCAGCGTGCAGGTGGGCGAGGTACTCGCGATGCGAGACGTTGGTGACGAGGTCGAAGCGCGGATCAGCGATCTCGATGGCGTAATGTTTTTCCAAATGAGCCAGACGTGCGATGCGGGTGATGGAGATGCCGCGATGGAGCAGTGGCGGGACGACGGATTCGTCGCGACTGATGTTGCCAGGAAGCAGGGCGCGGGTTTTTGGCACGTCGGGCGCGGGCTGGAACCAGCCGGTGTCGATTTTCCATGGGCGCGAGACGACACGCGCTGCGCCGAGCTGCTGTGAGGCGGAGACGAACTGCTCGTGCGTGATGCACTCGATCTGAAAGGCGGGCGCGGCGTGTTGCAGGCGCGGGGCGAGGTTTTGCCAGGCGTTGTCGTGGAAGGCGACGCGGCGGATGGTCTTGCCCGCAGTGCGAAACAAGCCGGCGCGTGCCAGCATGAGCAGCAGCGCGTAGTGCATGCCGTCGAGGCAGTAAATCAGGCGCGCACGATGCAGCGTGGTGTAATTTTGCGCGATGAGGCGACAGGCAGCGGCCATGCGGCGTGCGGTGCCGCGTTGCTGGCGGTGGTAGTCGCGCTCAAGCTGCACATCATCGGCAAACCACGCGCCGACAAGCGCCTTGCTGCGATACGGCATGGGCACCGGGTCGAGGAAACGACGCGGCCTGCCGGTCCAGTCGCGCAAGGCGTAGGGGGCGAGGACGACGAGCTGGGGAGAATCAGCCATGGGGCAATGCGGAACGACGGAAGGGCACGGATTGAGCCGGCACGAAAGCTTGCTGCGGCATGGCCTGCGGCGCAGGTTGCTCCAGTGATTTGACTGTAGTGCGCTGGCTTTCCTGGTACGCGATGCAGGCATTGAGCGCGCCAGCGATGAACCAGAAGAAGAAGTTCACCGGAAAGGTGGAGGTGACGTTGCCGGCGAAGACGTTGTGAACGAGCAGGCCGAATTCGATGGCGACCAGCCAGAGGCAGATGGAGAAGACGGGCGTGCCGCGCAGGCTGAGCACGCTGCGATGGAAGGAGCGCAGCCCCAGTGCGGCGATGATGAGCAGCAGGCCGAGCGGCAGCCAGCCGATCTCGAGAAGCATGTTCGATATGAGGTCGTGACTCGCGACTATTTTCGCCTCGTGCATGTCGGCGGCGGTTTTGGAGCCGTAGCCGAACACGGTCCACATGAGCGGATTGTGAACGAGGTCGTGCATGCCTTCGAGGCGGTCGCAGATGGTCCAGAAGCGCACGAACTGTTCGCCAATGGCGGTGCCGCCGAAGTTTTCGAGCGCCCACAGTGTGAGCTTGGTGACGCCATTGATCAAATCCTGTGCGTAGATGCAGGCGGTGATGAACAAGGCGGAGACCGAGGCGTAAAGCGCGACGGTGCCACGGGCGCCGCGCAGCACGGGCAGCAGCAGCAGCGGCAGGGCCCAGTTCAGATTGGCGAAGCGGGTCATGCTGGCGACACAGCCAGCGATGAAGATGGCAAAGAAGACAAAACTCAGCATGCCCCAGGCCCGCGTGCCGCTGTCGCGATGATAGCGGCGCACGACGAGGGCGAGGCAGGCGCAGATGGCGCAACTGGTGCCGAAGGGCGAACTGTCCACCAGCGTGGAAAAGGGGCGCGGGCGCACGTCGTCGAGATGTTTGGAGAGAACGGTCAAACCGGAGCGCAGGTACTCGATTTCAAAGTCGCTAAGGCCGAAGATCTGCTGCTTGAGGCCGTAGAGGGCGACGGGAATGAAAATGATGAGGCTATATTTGATGAAGGCGATGATTTGATCTGGTGTGCGGAATAGGCAGGGGATGACGAACAGCAGGAACATGTAAGCCGCGCCGTCGGCGAGCTGCGTGACGGCGGCATTGATGCCGCCACCGCTGCGCAGGGCGGAGACGGCTGAAATGAGAAAGCCGAGGAGACACACGAGGAGCGAAACGAGCTTGCGCCGGTTCGACAGGCTGCCGTCGTGCAACGTGCGCGCCAGCGTGCCGAGGCAGATGCCGGCGAGCGTGAGCGGGCAGAGCGCGCGCACCCACATGACATCTCCCATCGTGACGTGGCCGTCGAAGACCATCATGCGCTTCAGTAGGTCGCTGTAACCGGCATAGAGCACCATCAAATAGAGCGCGGCACGCGGCCGCATGACGGCGACGATGCAGGAGCCGATGGAGAGGAATTGTGCGAGCGCTCCGATAGAGTTGCCGCCATTGAGCAGCACGGAGAGCAGGACATACATGGCACCGAGTCCGCCGATGAAGATGATGAATGCTTTGCCTTGCATAAGATCAGGAGTGCAGCAGCGCACGCATGCGCAGCAGTGTGAAACGTGGCAGACCGATGAGGGTGCGGGTCATGAGGCCGGAGACGTGGGTGCGCAGGCCGGGGGCCAGATAGGTGCAGACGATCCACGCGAGCGTGTAGGATACGAGCGTGGCCCAGGCTGCGCCGACTCCGCCGTAAGCGGGAATCCACAGCGTGTTGAGCCAGGCATTGATGACGACGGCGACGATGACGGAGGACAAATTGTCGGCGAGGCGGTCTTCGACGGTGAGAATTTGGGTGCGCGCGATGCCGATGGCATACGGAATGAAAGCCCAAGCGTGAACGCGAAGCATGTCGCCACTGCGGCTGAACTCAGCGCCGAAGGCGAGACTCATCAACGGGGAGAGCAGCAGCAGGCCGGAGGCGACGACGACGGCGAGCACGACCGAGGCGGAGAGATAGTCCACAACCTGTTTCTCGTAGAGCGCGGTGTCTTGCTGACGCGCGGTCATCAAGCGGGGCAGGAATAACGTGGCGAGGATGCCGGGCACGAAGTAGGCCATTTCCGAAACGCGCACGGCAGCGCCGTAAATGCCGGCTTCACCCGCGCCGCGCAGCCACTCGATCATCATGGTGTCGAGGCGAAAAAGCAGGATGAGCGCGGCCTGCGAGGCGAGTTCCGGCCAGGAGCGGCGAACCAGGGCGAAGGCGCGCTGGAAGGTGAACGAGCGCGGCCAAATGCGGCCGGCATGCCGCCAAAACACGATGGCGCACAAGGCGATGAACACCCAGCCTTCGAGCGCGTAGGTCAGCGCGTAGAACCACAGCGGTGCGTTTTGCCAAATCCCGATGGCGATGCAAAGGGCGCTGACGAGGAAGCCGATGAACTGGGCGATGACGGCGTTCGCCACGCGACCATGTGCCTCCAGCCAGGCGAGGATTTCCGTGGCGGGATTGGTGAGGATTTGCGTGCCATAAACGGCGAGCAGTAACGCGCCTTCGGGCCTGCGCCAGCCGATCCATGTGAGCAAACCGGCGAACAGCAAGGTGGAGACGATGAAACGTGCGGTGATCGTGGTGCCGAGCACGGCGGGCTGATCGCTGCCGGGCTTCAGTAGCTCGCGTACGGTGTAACGGGCGAAACCAAGCTCGCCGACGCTCAGCAGGATCGAAACAACGGCCATCGCCACCGCGAGCTGGCCGAAGCCGTTGCCACCGAGGTGTCGCGCTAGCGCGCAGGTGAGCGCGAAGCTCAACAACAGCCGCACCATGCGCAGCGTCGTCGCCAGCGAGAGCGTTTGGAGAATTTTGCTGCCGTTGGGCATGACGGTCGGCCCCTCACCCTAACCCTCTCCCCACAGGCGGAGTGAGGGGATCAAAATGGCGGCTTTAAGCCGCCGCGAAGCTTTGCTCGGCCACGTCGCAGAGGAGATGGCCAATGAGGAGATGGCACTCTTGGACGCGGGCGGTGATCAATGAGGGCGCTTTGAAGCTGAGCTTGGCTGCGGCGGCGCAGTCCGCGCCTTTTTCGCCGGTGAAGGCGATGGTGACACAGCCGCGCTGATTGGCGGCTTGCAGCGCGAGCAGGACGTTTTTGCTGGTGCCACTGGTGGAGATGCCGAGCACGACATCACCGGGCTGCGCGAGCGCTTCGATCTGGCGGGCGAAGACGGTTTCAAAGCCGAAGTCGTTGCTGTGCGCGGTGAGGATTGAGGTGTCGGTGGTCAGAGCGAGACCGGCGAGCGCAGGACGAT
>JBDNIB010000874.1:0-1562 GCA_041688535.1 Prosthecobacter sp. | reverse complement strand
GTTTCAAATTGGTAAGGCCCATTTCCTCGCGCACTTTTTTCACCGCCTGGCATTCCAGGGCGAAACCTGCCTGATAGCGTGGATGATAATAGCGGCTGGCACCACGGAAGCCGATCATCGGCTTCTCTTCGGAAGGCTCGAATTCGGCCCCGCCGATGAGGTTTGCGTACTCGTTCGATTTGAAGTCGCTCAGACGCAGAATGACCTCCTTCGGATAAAATGCGGCGGCGAGCATCGCCACGCCCTGCGCGAGTTTGTCCACGAAAAACTGCGGTTTGTCGTCGTAGCCGGCGGTGAGGCGTGCGATCTCGGCCTGCGCCTGCTTGTCGGCAAGTGTGTTGAAGCCGATCAGCGCGAGCGGATGAATTTTGATGTAGGTGTTGATGATGAATTCCATCCGCGCAAGCCCCACGCCAGCGCTCGGGATGAAGGAGAGCGCAAACGCCTCCTCTGGATTGGCGAGGTTCATCATCACCTTGGTTTTCGGTGTCGCCAGTTCCTTCAAATTCGTGCGCTCGACCTCAAAAGGCAGCGCACCTTCATAGACGAAGCCGTTGTCGCCTTCAGCGCAGCTCACGGTGACGATTTGGCCGTCTTTGAGCGCCTCCGTGCCGTGTTCCGTGCCGACGATGGCGGGCACGCCGAGTTCACGGCTGACAATGGCGGCATGACAGGTTCTACCGCCGCGATTGGTGATGATAGCGGCGGCCTTTTTCATGATCGGCTGCCAATCGGGATCGGTCTTGTCGGTGACGAGCACTTCGCCCTGCTGAAACTGGCCGATGAACTCGGCGCTTTGAATGACGCGCACTTTGCCGGTGGCGATCTTCGCGCCGACGCTGCGTCCGCTGGCCAGCACGGTGCTGCGCTGCTGCAATCGGTAGGTTTCCAGCATATCGAGATCCTTGCGCGACTGCACGGTTTCAGGACGGGCCTGCACGATGAACAGCTCTCCCGTGATGCCGTCCTTCGCCCACTCCAGATCCATTGGCGCATGGCTACCACGCTTGGCGGAGTAGTGGTCTTCGACAATGCAGGCCCAACGCGCGAGTTCGAGCACTTCGTCATCATTGAGCGCGAGCTTGGCGCGATCTCCGGGCGCGGCGGGCACGTTCTTGACCATCTTGCCGCCGCCGCTGTCGTAGATGAGTTTGAATTCCTTGCTGCCAACGGTCTTTTGCAAAATGGGTCGATGACCGGTCTTCAGCGTGGTCTTGAACACGGTGTATTCATCCGGCGTGACGGAACCCTGCACCACGTTTTCACCGAGTCCATAAGCCGCGCTGATCATCACTGCGTCGCGAAAGCCGCTTTCGGTGTCGATGGTGAACATGACGCCGGAGCAGGCGAGATCAGAGCGCACCATGCGCTGCACGCCGATGCTGAGCGCGACCTTGAAATGATCGAAGCCCTTGTCCACACGGTAGCTGATGGCGCGGTCGGTGAACAGCGAGGCGAAGCAGCGTTTGCAGGTCTCCAGCAGTGCGGTGCTGCCGTGGACGTTCAAATAGGTCTCCTGCTGCCCGGCGAAACTCGCGTCTGGCAGATCCTCTGCCGTGGCG
>JBDNIB010000873.1:0-2335 GCA_041688535.1 Prosthecobacter sp. | reverse complement strand
CTCCAAATCGGCGACGAGCTTGGCCTCCAGCCGCGCCAGAGCATCCGGGGATAAATCAGCAACCGCCATGATAAAAGGGGGATACGTTTCCCCAAAGGCGTCAAACGGAAGGTTTTTCTCGGAGATGGGCCGAACGTTAAAGTAGTGCCACTTGCCACTGGCGGCGTGCCATCGACTGCAGGTTTAGGGTTCGAGAAAAGAGGGGCATTTAGACTCGGGGCGAGTAGCCGGTTGTCCACCACTGCCTTGTTTCGCGGCTTGTGTTCTCCGGTCATCTCGGAGCAAAAAAGTCGATGTTTATGTCTGCCCAATGATCGAAGAGAGCGTCTATTCCCGAGTCGTTCTTCAACTGTCGCTCCTCAGGCGTAATCGGGACAACATTCAAAAGTCTGACCTCCTGTTCGTTGTAAGCGACTGTGTCCCACCCGTCCTCGACAAATCTCGGGTGAAATAGCACCGACATGCCGCCGGAGAATAGAGGAATACTCCCTGGATCACGCAAGCTGTGCCACCAATCGAGGCGAGTCTTGTAGTGGAATGGGTAGGTCGCTAAATTCGCCAAAAAAGAGAGCGATTTTGCGCTCCTCCTCTTTTGTGAATGACTTGCGGCGGACGGCGAAGTGCAACTCCACCCGATAGTCCGCGTCAGTCATCGGGCGTTCGGCCATCCCAATCGTTGAGAAAGTGCCAACGTCAATTGAGTCATCTGGCCGCCAGATCATCACGTCGATGAGAGGTGGAAAATGTTCCTCACCTGAGCCAATTGCAAAACCTCACACCTTCGATGTTACAAATGCTGTGTGTTGCGATCAGTTATGGCAGATAACACATTTAGCCTAAACAGCGTTGGTTTTCAGGGGTTTTGCAATTAGCTCACCTTTATGTATTTGTCCGTCCCCAAAACGAATGAAGTGGTCGGGCTCTCCGAAGTGGTCCACGTGATCGAAGTAAACCGCCCGAACGAGCTCGCTCGGTGCTGTGTGTTTAGACGACATTATTCTTCGGCGAACGGGTGAGTTGTTTTGTCAACAGCTTCATCTCCGACGGAAAGGTTGCTTTGCGACGATTTTTTGAGCACAGGCTGTGGTTTTACCCGCTTCGTCGCGTGTAAAGCAATGCCTTTGTGGGTTCTTGCTCTCATGAGAGCAAGAACCGTATCGATTTAGGAGAATTGAAGCCTGAAAGGCTTCGGTAACAAAGCCAAGGGATGAGCGAGGCTTGGCGAGCGATCCCCTGGGGTCGTGGCGCATCGCGCACCCGTGCAAACCCAGTGGGACGCTGGAATGCACGGCCTGCCAGCAGCACCGCTCCCGGACGCTGCTGGTGACTCTGGCGCTCCGCTGACATGCTGGGTTTGCTTCCTCTTGTGGCGACTGCATACACTGGAGAGCGATCGCTATCGCTTGGCACTCCTTGGGCTGTATTCCTGAAGCCCTTCAGGCTTCTTCAGGCCACCTGAATAGATGCGGAAAGTAGCGCAGCAGGTCGCCCGTAGTTTGTGGCCCATTCATGCACTCCGACACTTTCCCCTCTCGCCGCCAGATGCTGCACGCTGCTTCGTGCGGATTTGGCTATTTGGCGATGTCGGGGATCGCGAATGCTGCCGGGGCGGGATTGGATGCGCGGCCTTCACGCCTGCGGGCGCGGGCACAGCGGGTCATTTTCCTGAACATGGGTGGCGGCCCGGCGCAGATGGACACGTTTGATTACAAGCCGCAGGTGGGCAAGAAGCCGCATGCGGGATCGGTGGCGGAGTTCAAGCGGCGCGGGGAGAGCGGGCTGTGGGTGTCGGAACTGCTGCCCAACATGGCGCGGCATGCGGACAAGCTGTGCGTGCTCAACGGCATGACGGCGGACACGAGCATTCATGCGCAGTCGATGCTGCAACTGCACACCGGCGACCGCCTGCGGCCCTGCCCGAGCATGGGTTCCTGGGTGGCGTATGGCCTAGGCACGGAAAACATGAACCTGCCCGGCTTCATCAGCTTCAACACGGCCAAGCCGAGCGAATATGCCGCCGCGCAATTGCCCTCCGTGTTTGGCGGCACGCCCATCGGGGTGAATGGTGAGGACATGGCGAAGGCGACGATCAGCGACATCCAGGGCGATCACCTGCCGCTGAGCGTGAAGCGGCGGCAGCTCGATCTCATTCAGGCGATGAACCGGGATCACCTGCGCACGCGGGCGGAGGATGCGCAGCTCGAAGGCGTGATTCAGACGATGGAACTCGGCTTTCGTATGCAGGCGGCGGCTCCCGGTCTGCTCGACCTCTCCACGGAATCTGCGGCCACGCTGGAGCGCCACGGCGTGGGCAAAAACTATCCCCAGGGCACCT
>JBDNIB010000872.1:0-3737 GCA_041688535.1 Prosthecobacter sp. | reverse complement strand
TTGCTAAGATAGCCGGGATGCATATTCGCGCGGCCTGTGGGCTCACCGAAGGGATCGACAACTTCCTTGCCAGGAAGGCGAATCCAGCGGCGGTTGTGCGTGTGCTCCCAGTCATCGAAGGAACCCCAGCCGATGCGGGCCGGTTGCAGCGCCGCATGTGCCGCCACGATGGCCTCGGCGATCTTGGGCGTGAGAAATTTCGCATACTCCGTGTCCTTCCGCGTGCCGAGGCAACCCATCGCCGCCGGTGCGGAGTGCGTGTGCGTGGCGCTGACCATCATGCGGTCCATTGGAATGCCACACTGCTTTGCCGCGAGCGCTTTCGCCTCATCAATGAGCGACTGCTCCATCATGCAGGTGTCCACGATGGCGAAGGCGATCTTCATCTTCCCGTCATCAAGCACAAAGCTGCGCACGAAGAGCCGGTCCGTGATCTTGTCGCCGCGCCCTTCGAGAAACCCGCCCGCGATGATGCGCGGAAAGGTCGTGGGCGTGATGTCGATGGCGGAGACACCCGCGCGGAATGCTGGCGTAGCGGACAGGGTGCTCACCAGGATGCAAAGGAGGAGGAAAGGCTTCATGATTGTCTGGTAAAAGAACGCCGCTTCAGGCCGGTTCATTCCATCCAGTCAAAAAACGTTTTTCTTCCTATAACGCTCAAAAAACACGTTATAGGAAGAAAATCATTCCAGCATTTCGGTGGCCTGAATGATGCGGAAGAAGTAGCCAGCGGCCGCCACTTCCTTTGAAACAGGCCCGTCGAGCACGAGCACGGGCTGGATGGTTCGACGCGGATACGCCTGGCGTAGCACCTCGGCTTTGCGTTCGACCTCGGCGATGACGGCACGGCCTAGAGGTGCCGTTTGACGTTTCATTTCACACAGCGTGATCACGCCGTCGCTGCGGTCATAGGCGAGGTCGATCTGCACACCGGCAATCCCTTTGCGCGGAGCGCGGAACCAGGGGCCGACATCGTAGTCGATGGCCTCGAAGCCGATGATGCGGGCGATTTGATCGCTGTGACGCATGCAGACGAGTTCGAAGGCGCGGCCCATCCAAGAGCGAAAGGCACCGGTCTGGCGCAGCGCGGCGAAAAGATCCCGCCGTCCGCCTTCGCGGATCTGGCGCAGGCGGGTGCGCATGAAGGCGTGGTAGAAGCTGACCCACGGATCGCTGAGATGGTAGCGCAAGAGGCGTGATTCGTGGCCTTTGTCGAAGGGACGCTGGGAGGAGATGAATCCGGCGGCTTCGAGGTCGTAAAGACGCTGGCTGAGCATGCCGCCCTCGTCCACGCCAGCCTTGGCGGCGAGGTCACGGCGGTTGAGGCCATAAGGTGAGGCTGCGAGTGCCCGGATGAGGCGCTGGAACTCGCTGGTGGCACCAAAGTGGCTGGTGAAGATGCGCTCGTATTCCTCGACGAAGTAGCCGTCGGCACGGAATGCCTGCTGTTCCATGGCGAGGGTAATGGAGGGCGCGGCGGAGAGCAGTTCGAGGTATTTCGGCACGCCACCAGTGAAGCACTGCGCATCGAGCACCTCCTGCACGCCGCGTTTTTTCAACATGCGGGCCGTTTCCGCGAGGCGGAAGCCCTGTAAATGCACGACGACATCCGTGCGGCCATAGAAGGCGCTCGATTTGAGCACCTTGGTGGTCATGAAGGAGGCGATGGAGCCGCAGAGGATGAGCGTGCGCCCCGGTTTGCGGGAGAGATGATTCTCCCAGACCATTTTGAGGGTGGAGACGAGTTCCTGGCGGTAGTTGGCGAGCCATTGGAATTCATCGAGCACGATGACCATGCGGCGACTTGCGAGGGCTTGATCGAGCTCCATGAGCGCATCCTGCCAGGTGGTGACGGCGGGCAGTTTGCGCCGGAGCTGATGAGATACTTGATCGAGAAAACTGGCGATCTGCGCCTGCGTGGGCCGATTTTCGAGTCCCTCGATGAACAGTGCAGGCTCGCGTCCGATGGCTTGGCGGATGAGTGTGGTCTTGCCAATGCGACGACGCCCGTAAACGAGCGCGATTTTCGACTGCTTCGCGAGGATCGCGGAGCGCACGGAGGCTGTTTCTTCGCTTCTTCCGACAAACATGATTTTCTTCCTATAACGTTCAAAAATTACGTTATGGGAAGAAAATCGTCCAGCACGATTTTGCGCTGAATCAGGCGATCAGCGGGCCAATGGCCGGCTCCTGGAGCATTTTTTGCACTTCTTCAACTAGATCGGACGCAGGCACGGATGACTGCGAGCGGGCGATGAGATCCTTCACGATGACCTCGGGATATTCGGAGCCGAAGACGATGGCGAAGCGGGCTTTGCGGTCTTCGGCGGCCTGGAACTGCTTGCCGACTTTTTGTGCGGCGAATGGGTAGTCGATGCGGATGCCTGCGGCACGGAGAGATTGCACGGCGGCGAGCGCGTGCGGGCGCTGCGCTTCATCGGCGACGACCACGAAGGCATCGATGCTGCTGGCGGCGAGATAAGCGCTGGTGAGCTTCATTTGCGCGCCGGGCGTGCGCTTCAAGAGGATGCCGAGCACGACATCACCCATCGCGAAGCCTGCGGCGGGCATATCGACACCACCGTCGCTCATGAGGGCGCAGAGTTTGTCATAGGTGCCGCCGCCGGCGAGTGCGCGGAGGCCGTGTTTGAGATCGAAGACCTCGAATACGACGCCAGTGTAGTAGGCGAGACCGCGCACGATGGTGGCGTCGATGCGAATGAACTGCCAGAGGCCGCGTGCGGTGAGGTTGGCCTTCAAATCGGTGAAGGCTGGATGATTTTCATCCGTGGCGGCCATAAAGACGCGCACTTCGGCGGTGGTGAGACCGATCTCGCCGAGTTTCTTTTCGGTTTCTTCGGGTTTCGCGCGCTCGATTTTGTCGATGATGCTCAGGAAGGTGGTGGCGTGCTCTGCGGCGATGTTTTTGTCAGCAAGGAACGTGTTCCAGATTTCGCGATTGCTGAGGCGAATGATGAAATCGTCGGCGCTGACGCCGAACTCGCGCATGGTGTCGATGGCGAGTGAGATGAGCTCGGCAGAGGTCGCAGGCGAAGAGTCGCCGAGGATGTCGGCGTTGAATTGAATGAATTCGCGACCACGGCCTTCCTGCGGCTCTTCGTAGCGAAAGCAGGGACCGATTTGAAACCACTTGAGGGGCTTTTTGAAGTCGCGCTGACGAGTGGTGGCCATGCGAGCGAGCGATGGCGTGACTTCGGGGCGGAGTGTGATCTCGCGGTCAGCTTTGTCGCGGAAGCAGAAGAGCTGCGCGGTGATTTCGTTGCCGCTTTTTTTGCGGAAGAGGTCGGTGCTTTCAACGATGGGCGCTTCATATTCGACGAAGCCGTAGCGCCGTGCGACGGTGCGCCAGGTTTCGGTGATGTAGTTGCGCAAGGCGCATTCCTCGGGGAAGAAGTCGCGAAAGCCTTTGACGGTGCGGAAGGTGGCCATAAGAAGGTGCGATTCATCCCCGCACGCATCACGAACGCAACCGGGAAATGAGCTGTGCGGCCATCTTATGCTTTCTGATCTTTTTGTGCGCGACTTCCGCTGCTTCGCCGAGGCGAAGGTGGAACTGCATCCCGATGTGACGCTGCTGGTGGGCCGCAATGCGCAGGGAAAGACGTCGCTGATCGAAGCGGCGTGTATGCTTTTGCGTTTGCAATCGCCACGCACCACGAATCGCAGTGAACTGGTGCGCTTTGGTGCTTCGACATGTCTGGTGGAGGCAACGTGGC
>JBDNIB010000871.1:0-4288 GCA_041688535.1 Prosthecobacter sp. | reverse complement strand
GGCCGTCACCACCGCCGCCAGTGTCCAGCGCCAAAACGAGCACGCATTCGTCGGCAGCAGCGGTGGCTTCGGCAATGGCATCGTGGGTCTTCTTGGCGTTCCAGTCCCGGGTGCGTTTGCATTGGAAAACTATGCGCGTCCGCTGCTCTACTCCGCCGTCCACTTGCCGGATCACATCCGCCTGGATGTCGATGCCGTCCTGATCCTGGCCTGAGCGGGCAAAGGGCTGCGGGTGAATCAAGCTGCCGCCGAGCAAGGGAGTTCTGAGGCTGAGCAGGAGCCATTCACAGCAGAATTGCTCGAACAACGGCCCAGAAAGAGCGTGAATTCGAGTTGCCAAAATGTTGTTTTCCCCATTCATTTCTTGCAAAATAGGTTTTAATACAGAATTTACAAGAATGAATCAGGCGATTATTTCCAGAGACACCTTGAGCCAAGCCGTACAGCACTCGCTTGAGACGCAGCCTATCACCGCCCTACTGGGGCCACGCCAGTGTGGAAAAACCTTCCTTGCGGAGATGATTTCGTATCGCTTCGCGGAGCGGCATTGGTTCGATATGGAGCGTCCGCAGGATTTGTTCCGTTTGCAGCAGAATCCCGGCCTACTGGAGTCGCTGCAAGGACTCGTCATCATTGATGAGGTGCAGCGTGCGCCTGAGCTTTTTCCGCAACTTCGCGTGCTCGCGGACCGCCGCTTTCCACTCACACGCTTTTTGATTCTAGGCAGCGCTTCCTTTGAACTCGTGCGTGGAGCTTCTGAGTCTCTAGCTGGCCGTATGCGCTTCTTTCAGATGGGCGGCTTTGATCTCGATGAGCTGACAATGCATGACCAGGAGCAGCTATGGCTGCGCGGCGGCTTCCCGAAGTCCTTTCTCGCTCTGAATGACAAGGAGTCTTGGCTGTGGCGAGAGAGTTTTGTGGACACCTTTTTGATGAAGGACATACCCAGCTACGGTCTCGTGCGTCATGGCTCCATGTTGATGCGCCGATTTTGGACGATGGTGTCTGACTTCCATGGTCAATCCTGGAACTCTAGCAAACTGGCATCCTCGCTCAACATCGACGCCGGCACGGTAAAACGGTACATCGACTTGCTCACGGAGTGCTACTTGGTGCGTCAGCTACAGCCCTGGACTGAAAATGTGGGCAAACGCATCCGGCGTTCCCCAAAAATCTACCTGCGAGACAGCGGTATCCTGCACTCCATGCTGGGCATTCGATCCACGAAAGACTTGCGAGACAGCCCTGCCTTTGGTGCCTCCTGGGAGGGTTTTGCGGTCGAGCATGTGGTGAAGATGGCGGGATCGTCATTTGAGGCGTTTGCCTGGGAGACACTCGCAGGTGCTGAGCTGGACTTGCTGCTCGTGAATGGATCCAGAAAGATCGGCTTCGAGATGAAAGCTTCCGAAACACCCTCGACCACCAAGTCGATGCGCATCGCTGCTGCCGATTTGAATCTTGAGCGAATCTTTGTGATTCACCCTGGCTCTGCCAGCCATGAACTGGACTCTACCATCCATGTCGTGGCCTTGCGTGACTTGAAGCAGATTGTGGCACCTTACTTGGAAGGATAGCGATGCCCGTCACGAACCAGTCCACCCCAGCGGAGAAGATCGCGCTGTTTCGCTCGCTGTTTCGGGGGCGGGAGGAGGTTTGGCCGTTGCGGTTTGAGTCGGTAAAGACGGGAAAGGCGGGCTACTCGCCGGTGTGTGGGAATGAGTGGGTGCGCGGGGTCTGTGAGAAGCCACGCATCAAGTGCAGCGACTGCCCGCATCAGAAATGGCTGCCGGTGACGGATGAAGTGGTTAGGAAGCATCTATCGGGGGTGGATGATCGCGGCAGGAGCTTCGTGGCGGGTGTGTATCCGATGCTGCTGGATGAGCGGTGCTTCTTTTTGGCGGTGGATTTTGATGAAGGGGATTGGAAGACGGATGCGGCGGCCTATTTGGAGACGTGCGGGCGGCTCGGAGTGCCTGCGGTGTTGGAGAGATCGCGCTCGGGTGAGGGCGGGCATGTGTGGCTGTTTTTTGCGGAGGCGATTCCGGCGGCGCTGGCGCGGAAGCTGGCGGCGCATCTGCTCACGGAAACGTTGGAGAGCAGGCCGGAGGCGGGATTGAAGTCGTATGATCGCTTCTTTCCGAATCAGGACACGCTGCCACGCGGTGGTTTTGGCAATCTCATCGCGCTGCCGTTGCAGAAGGCGGCGCGGGAGCAGGGCAACAGTGTCTTTGTGGATGAGCAATTGGTGCCGTTTGAGGATCAGTGGGCCTTCTTGGCGGGCATTCAGCGCATCAAGAAAGCGCAGGTGGAGCAGATCGTGCGCGAGGCGGAGGGGCGCGGGCGGATCATCGGTGTGCGGATGGCTTTACCGGAGGATGAAGACGCGGCAGAGCCGTGGAAGCTGATGCCTTCGCGACAACGCCATGCCTTGCCGACGGGCGAGATGCCGAAGAGCCTCGAAGTCGTGTTCAGCGACCAGATCTATGTGCCGAAAGCGGAGCTGCCGCCTTCGCTGCGGATGCGCTGATCCGCATCGCGGCGTTTCAGAATCCGGAGTTTTACAAGGCACAGGCCATGCGGCTACCGGTCTGGGACAAGCCACGCATCATCACTTGCGCGGAGGATCACGCGGAGCACATCGGCCTGCCGCGTGGATGTGCGGAGGAAGTGCTCGATCTGCTCAAGACGCTGAGAATCCGCGTTAGCATGCAGGATGAGCGATGCGGCGGAAAGCCGCTCGAAGCTGCCTTCAGCGGCGCATTGAGGCTGGAGCAGGAAAAAGCGGCGGTGGCGATGCTGGCGTATGATAGCGGTGTTTTGGCTGCGACGACGGCTTTTGGCAAAACGGTGCTCGCAGCGTGGCTGATGGCGAAGCGCGGAGTGAACACGCTCATTCTCGTGCATCGACAGCAGCTCATGGAGCAGTGGGTGGAGCGGCTGTCGCAGTTCCTCGGCCTCAAACCTGCGGAAATCGGGCGCTGGGGTGCGGGGAAGAAAAAGCTGAGCGGCAAGGTCGATGTGGCGCTGATCCAGAACCTCGTGCGTAAAGGCGTGGTGAATGATCTCGTGGCGGATTACGGGCAGGTGATCGTGGATGAGTGCCATCATCTCTCGGCGCAGAGTTTTGAGCTGGTCGCGCGGCGGGTGAAGGCGCGGTTCGTCATCGGCTTGTCGGCCACGGTGGCGCGGAAGGACGGGCATCACCCGATCATCTTCATGCAGTGCGGGCCGGTGCGGCATCGCGTAGATGCGCGGGCGCAGGCGGCGCTGCGGCCCTTCACGCATGAGGTGCTGGTGCGGCCCACCGGCTTCATGCCGGGTGGCGAGCCGGAGGAGGACAAGCGCATAGAATATCAGCGGCTCTGCGATGCCGTGATGCGCAGCGAGCGCCGCAATGCGCAGATCATCGCCGAGGTTACGCTGGCGGTGAGCGGTGGGAGATCGCCCATCGTGCTTACTGAACGGACGGAGCATCTGGAACTGCTGGCGGCTGCTTTGCAAATGGCCGTGCCGCATGTTGTGACGCTGCGAGGTGGCATGGGCAAGAAAGCGCTCACGGCGGCACTGGATCAGCTCAAGACCATTCCAGCGAACGAGGGTCGCGTCGTCATCGCCACGGGACGCTTCGTGGGCGAGGGCTTTGACGATGCGCAGCTCGATACGTTGTTTCTGACGATGCCAGTCTCCTGGCGCGGCACAGTGGCGCAGTATGCGGGCCGTTTGCACCGCTTGTATGAAAGCAAGAAGGTGGCGCAGGTGCATGACTACGCCGATCTCGATGTGCCGATGCTCGCCCGCATGTTCGACAAACGCTGCGTGGGCTATGAGGCCGCCGGTTACACCATTTTGCTTCCCGCCAGCGCACTACCCGGCTGGCCGCAGACCGTGCCGCTACCGGTCGATCCGCAGTGGAAACAAGACTACGCCGCCAGTGTGCGCCGACTCCTCGCGGATGGTGTCGAGGAGCCGCTGGCGCAGCTCTTTGTCCATGCAGCACGCACGCCGCCGCCGGATGCCGAGGGTGTCGAACGTGCCCGCAGCGCCAGTGAAGCCTTCATTTTTCGGCGCTTCGAGAGTCTGCAAGCTCTCGCCGATCGCTTTCGCCTCAACGCACAACTGTCGATCCCCTTCGATGATCGCGGTCAGATGGAGGTCGATCTGCTGTGTGAAGAAGGCCGTCTCGTGATCGAGATCGACGGTGCCCAGCATCTCGGCGATGCCGCTGCGTATCGTCGTGACCGGCGGAAAGACCTGCTCCTGCAAAGCCACGGCTACC
Source organism: Prosthecobacter sp. (assembly GCA_041688535.1). Lineage (GTDB taxonomy): Bacteria > Verrucomicrobiota > Verrucomicrobiia > Verrucomicrobiales > Verrucomicrobiaceae > Prosthecobacter. Next base: position 12 of record JBDNIB010000871.1, on the reverse strand, counting down.
TCGTTCTGCGCT
>JBDNIB010000870.1:0-4698 GCA_041688535.1 Prosthecobacter sp. | reverse complement strand
TCACTGCGCTTCGGTACTGACACGCCGACCAGCGGCACCAACAGCAATGAAATCGGTTCCGCCCTCGTGCTCGCTCCCGGCGCACGGCTCTATCTGGGCGACAAGGCGGCGGACGCCCAAATCGGGGCCATCACGACCAGCGGTTCGGGCATGATCCTCTTCGGCCGCGACATCGGTGGCGGCGCTCCAGGCAGTAACCAGTACATTGCTGGTGGCTTCCTCGACTTCGGCAGTCGTGAGGCCATTCTCGTGAACGAGAGCGGCAACAATGCCTTCATGCGCTCGAACATCGTCGGCACCGGTGGCCTTACCAAGGCGGGTGCCAACACCATCTACTTTGACAACTCGAACAGCTACTCGGGTGACACCAACATCGCCGAGGGGCTCATCGTCCTCCGTGACCAGAATGGCCTGGGTGATTCGACCCTGGTAAGGCTCGAGGGCAATGGCCGGCTCTATCTGGAATTCGGCACCAACGTGGTCAGCCAGGCCACAGGCGGGGCACCGCCGGATTTGTACATCGGCGTCGTGGACTCGAGCGTGAACAGCCTTTTCAGTAATTCGAGCAACAATGTCTGGGGCGGCAACATCATCGTGGACAACGTCGATAACGCCGGAAACACGCTCTACGACGTGCGCATCAGCGTGAATTTGCGGGATACTCTGACCATCAACGGCAACATCTACGGCAACGAACTGGGATCGCCCGCCAACGGCATCGCCGCCAATCCGATCAGCACGGACAGGACGCTCAATGACGCGCGTTATGTGATCACGAGTGGCGGGAATGCTGGCGGTGGTATCATCAACCTCAACGGCCAGTTCAGGGACAACTATCTGGGGCCGATCGCGGTGCCAGTGACACTGGACAATGAAAATCAGCTTCTGCGTTTCTTGATCCAAGGCAGCAACGAACTGGTGGTGAATGCCCGCCAGCAGTGGGATGCGGCAGGCATTGTCGATGTCAGGCAGGGAATCCTGCGCTACGAAGGCAGCGGCGACTTCTGGACCCCGCTGGCGGCGGCCAACATAGACTCGGCCAACAGCCAGAGCGGCATGCGCATCGGTGGGAACATCAACACTGCCAACGCGGCGGTCGTCCTGACCAAGCCCGGCCAGGTGCTCAACATCGGCCGCATCGACATCGGTGGTGACTTCAATGGCAACTACAACTCCCTGGGCAACGACATGCTCGCGGGAACGAACACCACCGGCACGGTGACCTTTGGCACCGGCACGGAACGGATCGTTTACAACGGATCGAGCACCGCGAACGCCTTCCGGCGTGACCTCACGGCCTACCAGATTGGGGGCGGCACGATGGAGCTGAACTTCCGCCTGGATGACACGGACAACGATGCGCTCACCTCCTTCACAAAGATCGGTCGCGGCGTGGTGAACTTCAACGGTCAGAACGACGTGAACGGTGCCGGGCAGGATGGCGACGTCGAGATTCTTTATATGTCCGGTGGTCTGCTGCGGCTGACCAATTACGGTCTGGCCACGGGACGCCGGTTCGACACGGGTGCCAAGCTCGTGCTGGCCGGTGGTGGCATCGAAATGGACGGTTCCACCTCCATTCAGAATGAAACGGCGAACTACACCTCGGCTGCCATCTCGAGCTGGACGGGCCCCTCGGAAGTGCTCGAAACCCTCATCAGCGCGGGTGGCACGGACGTGATCGTCACTTCAAAGGCAGGACGCACGACCACGATGAACATCGGTTCGGATGCGGTCGACCTCACCCGTCAGAAAGGTGGCACCGTCACCTTCGTGGAAAATGGCAATGGCGGCACCTCCATTATCACTCTGCAAGGCATCGGTCAGCCTGCCGACAATACCGCGATCCCATGGGCCACCTACGGTGACTCCTACACCTTCAATGCGGGCGCGGCGTCCTACACGCTCAACGCACTCGACTTCGCCATGACGTCCAATGCCGCAGGCGCGCTCGCCATCTTCACGGCGGGAACGCGTGAGAACAACGATTCCGCTGCTGCGTGGACGAATGGTAATGACGTTAGCGAAAACGTGGCTGGTTTTAGCGGTGCAGCCCTGGCTGCGGCCAATGTGAACACGATCCACTTCGACTTTAACGGCCTAGGCTCCATCGACGCGACGAACGGCCTCGAAGTCACCAGCGGCGGCATCATGGTCAGTTCCTCGGTCATCACGGGAGCCAAGATGATCACCAACGGCACGCTCAATGCCGGTGCCGACAAGGATCTCATCGTTCACCAATACGGTGGCGCTGCCATGACCATCGGCTCCGTCATTCAGGACAATGCGGGCAGCACCGCCGGGAATGCGCTGGTGAAAACCGGCCCAGGCGAACTGATCGTGACCGCCGACAACACCTATACCGGTGGAACGTTCCTGAACGGCGGCCAGCTCACGGTCGCCAGCAACACGAACTTGGGCGCGACGCCCGGTGCGCAGGAAGCCGCCAATATCTACGCCAACGGCGGCACCCTGCGGGTACTCTCCGACGTGGACCTCAACGCCAACCGCGGTATGACCCTCGGCGGTAACGGCGTGGAAATCAGCGTCGGCCCCGCGTCCACCCTGACCTTCAACGGCGTGATTGTCTCCGAGGCCAATCTGGTGCCCGGCTACGGTGCCAACCCGGCCGTGGGCCGCATTGACAAGACCGGCCTGGGCACCCTGGCGCTCACAGACCTCACCGCCAACTCCTTCAGCGGCCTGCTCGACATTCGGGCTGGCACGCTCCGTTGGGAGCCCGTCACCACGGCGAGCGCCGCAGTCACGCCCTTCGGGTCCACCTTTTCCTACTTGGACAGCACCACGGTGCGTAGCGGCGCCACTCTGGCGCTTCACCCCAGTACCCCCGCCAACAACTCGAACCTGACCTTCACCTTCTATGAATGGTTCACCTTTGAAGGAGGCAGCACGCTGAACATCAATCCGGTGAACTCCGGTGCTTCCCCGCACGATTTCAACACGACCATGCGCGGCATCCTGAATTTCGACAGTCTCGACAACGCCGGCACGCCGGACGGTTTCGTGACGCCCACCAGCCTGGCCGGCGCCACCGTCATCTACAATCGCGACACCGTGACCCTGAACGACGACGGAGGTTATCTCACTGGTGACGGCGGCATCACCAAGGCCGGCGGGGGAACCCTCAGCTTCCGCGAGAACAGCCCGGAGTGGACCGGCCAGTTAGTCGTCCTGGAGGGCGCTGTGGTCGCGCAGTCCGCAGGGCTCCCGCTCGGCACGGGCACACTCCCTATCATCCTGGGGCATAATCTTTTCGCCGAGCAGGCCGGTGAGGTCGTCAGCGGCAATGGCACCGTAGCGCTCCTCTTTTATGATGAGGGCTTCTACCGGGACGTCAACACCATCACCCAGGACATCATCGTCCGTTCTGACGATGGTGCTGGCGGACAGGCCAAGCGCATCGGGGCCTCGTTCCTGGCCAATATCGACGAGGTCAGCTTCGCCGGGAACCTCACCCTGCGGGACGACGTGATTCTCTATTACCGGGATGACACCCGCGACTCCACCCTCACCACTAGCAGCACCCAGGTGTCCAACAGCACCCGCTCCATCGGCACCCTGGGAAATCAGGAGACGGTGTTCATCAACTTCAACGGCAACATCATCGGCGCGGCCGGTAACGACATCACCACCCAGGTGGATCAGAGCGGTAACGGAAACATCATCAACGGCAGCATCACCGGTGAAATGGATGACCTCGTCGTCCGGGCTGTCTTCGCCCTGAATGGCAATAACTCCGGCTGGGCTGGCAACCTGATCATTGGCAACACCGCCACTGGTGGTGACGTGGACACCCAGCATATCGTGACATTTGGCAATTCACTGGCCATTTCCGCCAACAACAACGTCACGATCCGCAGTGACGCCACCATGCGGGTTTCCGGCAACAACATCGTCATCGGCAACCTGTCTCCGGCCAACGCCAACCTGAACGCCTTCATCGAGAACTCCTCGGCGGTCAGCCCCGGTTCGATCACCATCACCCAGAGCACGGATGCGACCGTGGATCTCGTCCTCCAGGACGGCGAGACGGTCTTCATCCTGCAGCCGGGTGAGTCCTATCAGGCGCTCTCCTTTAAGAAAGCGGGTTCGGCGATGCTGGAACTGACCAAGGGCAACACCTTCACCGGCACCACGACGCTGGCTGGCGGCACCCTGCGCCTCGGTTACGACGCGGACAATTCGATGCTCGCCGATGGAGCCGCACTCATCCTGAACGACGGCATCCTCGATCTCGCCGGCACCGTGGCGCACAGCGAACTGGTGCTGAGCACGACGATCAACGGCAGTGTGGCCATCGAGCGCAGCACGGGTTCTTCGATCATCAATTTGGAGACCATCACGCGGAACGCGGGCTCCCTGCGCATCTCTGCGGACGACATCGCCACGACCGACAATACCAACTTCAATGGCATTCTCGGTGGCTGGGCGTCGGCGGGCGGCAGTTTCGCCACGAATTCCGGGGTGCTGGGCGTCGGCGGATATGGCAACTACATCCGCGGGCTGACGACTTTTGAGCAGAACATTGACCGGCTCTCCGGCGGAGCAGGCGTTCAGACGATCGCCGATGGCGCGACCAACAACGTGAGCATCAACGAGGCCGGAAACGCCGCTGACAACATCACGATGTTTGCCGCCGGCACCACGACGATCAACACCCTGCGTCAGGGAGCAGAC
>JBDNIB010000869.1:0-2805 GCA_041688535.1 Prosthecobacter sp. | reverse complement strand
GACCGCGCCCGGCAATCCGCTGAGCGAGGAAGAGTGGCTGGCCCTGGGCGGCGGCGGCCTGAGCGCCGGAACCGCAGGCAGATGGAACCAGGTGGCGGCGACGGACGATGGGGAGGAACATTATTTCCCCAGCGGCGGAGCCCTCGAAGTACGGCTGCGCCGCCGGGATGTGAGCGATTCGACCCTGCAGCAGCGCGTGACCCGCACGTTCTTGCGCGTGACGCAGGAGGGTGATAATGATCCTGAAATTGCCGCCGTGACCCTGACCATTGAACCCGGCCATAAAATCTCCACTGAAGGCACCGGCCCGGGAGCCGCCAACGGCTCCGTGGTGCTGCTGGGCCGGCCCGACGCGGATGACAAGACGGTCGGGGTGGTGGATAGCCTTGTCTCTGTGGGGATAGACTACATCAGTCGAAATCCAACCTCAGGCAGCTTCGAGAATCTTGGAAGTTTAATACCTGAGTCTCGGCCAGCGCCCGATGTCGATATGCAAGTATCCAATGTTCAGCTAACAAGTTCTGGAGGGATGCAATTCACTGTTTCAGGTGCTGTCACGGATTCTTTGGCTGGATTGCTTCAGGGCGGTGGTCCGCAAGACGTGAAGATTCTCTTCGATGGAGCGCTACTTGAAGCCATTTCTTTGTCCGGTGCCAGTGGTGACACCACTCCCGGATGGCAGCCAAATTCGAATCAAAACAGCTTCACAAGAACCTATACCGTGCCGTCAGTTCGACCGGGGCCGCATGTGGTCAGAGCGCATACTGGACTCAATGGTGCCAATGAAGTTGGCTGGGATCAGGCAACCATTGTGGTCAGAAAATCCGGGCTGGCATTCCAAGGCAAATCTCCACCTGCATCGGATCAGTCAGCCAGCGCCTATACAGATTACCTCCCAATCATCGCGTCATTCGCCGGACCGCTTTCCGCCACAGTCATCGACAGCATCACGCTGACGCAAAACGGAGGCAGCACCGCGACTCTCAGTGAGCCGACAGGCACACCTGCTGCCATGAAATTCTCCGGGCAGTCGAATGACTCGCGTTGCATCTTTGAACTGAATGCGGCACCCACTTTAGATCCCGCTCAAGTAGATGAGATTGAAGCCACGGCAGAGATCATCAGCGCTACTGGGCGAATTTCCCGCATTTCGGGAACATGGACGGAAACAGGTGATGACACCAAGCAATTCAGTCCCTCTTCCTTTGGCTATCTGGCAGATACGAACAGCCCGACGACACTCGTGGTGGATTCAGTGCAGCACACCACCAAGCACCAGTCAGCAGGACTTACCCCGTTTGTGGTGCGTCTGAATGTTCCAGCACAAATCGCGGAAATGATGGTTGGAGCTGATAAAAAACTCAACGTGACACTGGATGGACAGACGACTGCCATCGTTCAAGACGAACAGTTCGGCGTCGGAAACACAAAAGCCGCTGGAATGACATCCTTGTTCCTCGCCAAGAACAACAAACCCCGGGTGTTCGCAGCAGTGGAAGAGCTTCAAGGCGATCTGATCCCAACGGGAGTTTTTGAAGCGGGTGGCTTCAAGGTCGGCGTGCAGAATCAAACCGGAGGCGGTGGCATCATGCCTATCTCCGATGCACCGCTGGAGACTGATTATGACATTCTCGCTGCTGGCATCAGCGCTCCAACCTCTGGAACCAGTTCGCCAACGTCAACTTCAGGTCGCCAGCCCTATGACCTCAACCAAGTACTCTGCTGGCTGGTAGTGCTGGACGAGATGGGCGACGGCAAGATCATGAGCTTGCTGGAGGCCTATCAATCCCTCGGCCCCACAGAGTTCAAAGTGGAGGTCGCCGATCTTTGGGATGCAACAGACTGGGATGGTTACCACATTGCAAACACCGCCGAACGCCATGCCCGTGCGGGTCTGCCCTGCATCGTTCAAATTGACAATGACTTCCCATCCGCAGTTCATGCGGCCCAGGCCTTGGCCCAGGCCATCTTGGAAATCCGCAGCACGGTCTGGCGCATCGACTTTGAAACTCTGAGCACGGGCGATCCGATCTCCGACTACAATGGCATGTTCGCCCGCTGGGGCGTGGCCTTGGACAACACCGCCACAGCCGCCCAGGTTGGTCTGAGTTTAGTCAACGAAGGTGCCGACTGGGTGCTTACCGTTCCTGAGATTGCAGGCAACATCAGGGATGGCAAAAACAAACAGGCTGGCATCCAGGCTGCGGCGATGGCGCTACCCTTTGTGTCCGGCGCTTGCGTAAAGAAAGGAATTGGACTGTATATTCGTGTCTCTGGTGAAACAATCCCGCTGCCACCAGTTGTTCTTGATGCGCTTGCGCAGGCCAGCAAGGTGGCAAGTGATTCCGCTGGGAGAGCGGCCTCACGAGTTGAGTTCATGAGAATTGTGAGACCCTTGATCGAAAGCGGACAAATCAGTCGTGAGTTGATGGGAAAACTTTGCGACCACGGGTTTTCTACATCGATGAAGGCGCAAGCCGCGCTTTTTTACGCAGAAAATTAGGACTCAAAGATCCCAATATCAAAGCACATCATGATTTGCCAATCGATCAAGATTTAGAGCCGTTTTTTCTCAAGGCAGGTTTGGATCCAAATGATCCAGTGTTCGGACGGCGAGTTGATCATGTAACGCATACGAATTGGCATGATCAGAAAATTATTCTTCGTGGCGGTCCGTTTAACCAAGTTTGGAAGGACTTCAAAAGTCGCAACCCAACAGCCTCCGCGCAGGAAATACTAAATGAACTCAATCGCATTCGTTCAGGGACAATATTTCAATGAGGTGGACCCTGTTCTTCGGCCAGG